>JAPHUU010000177.1 GCA_026193555.1 Rhodanobacter sp. | reverse complement strand
TCATCCTTCGGATTGAACAGGTTCTGGAAGTTTCGGGTCGAGGCGAAGAACAGCGTGCCCTTCAGTTCGTAGATGCGACTGCCATAGGCATCGGTGCGTGTCTCCACCTCGATCTCGCTGGCATGTTGCCAGGCGAACACCAGCGCTGCGATCACTACACCAAGCACCACCGCCACCGCCAGGTCAGTGAAGATGGTGACCACGGTGACCGCCACGATCACCAGCGCATCGGCCCGCGGCACCTTGCCCAGCACGCGCACGCTGCCCCAGGCGAAGGTCTTGGCCGCAACCACGAACATCACGCCGATCAGTGCCGCCAACGGGATCCGCTCGATCAGGGCCGAGCCGAACAGGATGAAACTGAGCAGCCCCAGCCCGGCGACGATCCCGGACAGACGGTGGGTCGCACCGGCGCCGACGTTGATCATGCTCTGCCCGATCATCGCGCAGCCGCCCATGCCACCGAAAAACCCGGTCACTATGTTGGCGGTGCCCTGCGCCAGGCACTCGCGGTTCGGCTTGCCGCGCGTGTCGGTCATCTCGTCGATCAGGTTCAGCGTCAGCAGCGACTCGATCAGTCCGACCATGGCCATGATCAGCGCGTACGGGAACACGATGCGCAGCGTGGCGAGATTCCATGGCACGTCAGGAAAGTGGAAGCTGGGAAAACCACCCTTGATCGAAGCCAGGTCACCGACCGTGCGGGTTTCGATGCCAAGGAAATTGGTCAGCAAGGCGACTGCCACGATCGCCACCAGCGCCGATGGCACCGCCTTGGTCGCGCGCGGCAACAGGTAGATGATCGCCATCGCCAGCGCGACCAGACCCAGCATCACCCATAGTGCGCGGCCGACGATCCATGCGCCGTGCTGCTGGAAGTGCGGCATCTGGGCCAGAAAGATCACGATCGCCAGACCATTGACGAAGCCCAGCATCACCGGGTGCGGCACCATGCGGATGAACTTGCCCAGCCGCAGCGCACCGAACAGCAGTTGCAGCAAGCCCATCAGAACCACGGCCGCGAACAGATATTGCACGCCGTGCTGCACCACCAGGGCCACGATCACCACCGCGATCGCACCGGTGGCGCCGGAAATCATGCCCGGCCGCCCACCGAGCACTGCGGTGATCAGGCACATCATGAAGGCGGCGTACAGCCCGGTCAGCGGATTGACATGGGCGATCACCGCGAATGCGATCGCCTCCGGCACCAGTGCGAAAGCGACCGTGAGACCGGACAGGATGTTGTTCTTCGCTTGCGCGAACGAGAGAGGCATGGAGGAAAATCCCTGGTGTGTGCAGCCGCCGACCCGATGTCACGGGGGAGCAGGCACGGCAGCGAGGTCAGACGAATATGCCGAAACGGCGGTCGCCGGCAAGATAGGCCGGGGCAGGAACGTCACTTGCGTTGACTGAAGGCCCTGCGTGATTGCGCAAGTCGCGCAAAACGACCGCCGAGTATAGCAGCGGCGCATGCAGAGACCCGAACCGATGATCAGGCGCGCAAGGCATCCAGCGCCGGCCGCACCTGGACCTGTCTTCCCATCGCCTGCGCCATCGACTCGATCCGGGCAGCTACCGTCGCCGCATCGACGCCGCAGATCGTGGCATGCCCCACCTTGCGACCGGGCCGGAAGGCCTTGCCATAGTCGTGCCAGTGCGCATCGACGGTCTGCAGTACCGGCATCGCCTCGGGCAGATCCCCGATCCAGTTGAACATCGCCGCCATGCCACGTGCGCCCGTATCGCCCAACGGCAGGCCGAGCACTGCGCGCACATGGTTCTCGAACTGGCTGGTATGCGCGCCCTCGATCGTCCAGTGTCCGGAATTGTGCACCCGTGGCGCCATCTCGTTGCCGAGCAGCTCGCCATCCTTGACGAACAGCTCCAGCGCGAACACGCCCACGTAATCCAGCCGCTCGGCCAGCGTACGGGCGAGCTCGGTGGCGCGCTGCTGCAACTGTTCAATGTCCGGCGCCGGCGCCAGACTCATCGACAGCACGCCATCGACATGCCAGTTGCGCGTCAATGGCCAGATGCCGAAATCGCCGTCGCGTCCGCGCACCGCGATCACCGACAGCTCACGCTCGAATGGCACGAACGCCTCCAGAATCAGTCCGTGTTTCGAAGCCTGTGCACCGAGCGCGGCCCATGCCGCATCGGCATCGGCCAGCTGTGCGAGGCGGAACTGCCCCTTGCCGTCGTAACCGAGCCGACGCGTCTTGAGAATCGCCGGCGCACCGATCGCGGCCAGCGCCTGATCCAGTTGCTCACGCGTATCGACCGTCATGAACGCCGGGGTCGGCAAGCCGCATTCACGGAACAGGGTTTTCTCGGCCAGCCGATCCTGCGCCACCGCCAGTGCCTGCGGCGCGGGAAATACCGCGACCCGCTCGGCCAGCCAGTGTGCCGTTTCGGCCGGCACGTTCTCGAAATCGAAGGTGACCACATCCACCCGCGCGGCAAACGCTTCCAGCGCGGCGTAATCGGTCCAGTCGGCGACCACCAGCGGTGCAACCTGCCCCGCACAGGCATCGGCGGAACTGTCCACCACCAGCGTCTTCACGCCCAGTGGCGCCGCCGCCAATGCCAGCATCCGCGCCAACTGACCACCACCGAGAACACCCAGCACGGGCTGCCGTCGCTCAGTCATGAGCGCGGATCCGGCTGTTCGATCACGGCTTGAGTCTGCCGCGTGCGCCAGTGATCGAGTGCGCTGGACAGGGCGGGATCATGCAACGCCAGCACCGCCGCCGCCAGCAGGCCGGCGTTCACCGCTCCGGCGCGACCGATCGCCAGGGTGCCCACCGGAATACCGGCGGGCATCTGCGCGATCGACAGCAGCGAGTCCATCCCGTTGAGTGCCTTGGAC
>JAPHUU010000388.1 GCA_026193555.1 Rhodanobacter sp. | reverse complement strand
TGCTTGGTCGGGAGGTGGGGCGCGATGTCGAATTTGCCCAATTGCTGCAGGACTACGACGCGGTGTTCGTCGGCACCGGTGCCTACACCTACGTGGACGGGCAGCTGCCCGGTCACGAACTGGCCGGTGTGCACGACGCGCTGCCGTTCCTGGTCGCCAACACCGAGCGGCTGTTGGTCGGCGAGCCGTCAGCCATCGATCTGGCCGGCAAGCACGTGGTGGTGCTCGGCGGTGGTGACACCGGCATGGACTGCAACCGCACCGCGATCCGCCTCGGCGCAGCCTCGGTCACCTGCGTCTACCGTCGCGATGAACCGAGCATGCCCGGCTCGCGCCGTGAGGTGAATTACAGCCGCGAGGAAGGCGTGCAGTTCCTGTTCCAGCGCCAGCCGCTGGCGATCCTCGACGACGGCGAAGGCCGGGTGCGTGGCGTGCGCCTGATCGACACCGAACTGGTCGACAGCGGCGACGGCCGACCGCGTCCGCGCAACGTCGAAGGCAGCGAATCCGAACTCGCCGCCGAGGTGGTGATCCAGTCGTTCGGCTTCCTGCCCAGCCCGCCCGACTGGCTCGGGGCGTATGACGTGCAACTTGACCGATCCGGTCGCGTCATCACCGGCGCCGACGGCGCGTTGCCGCTGCAGACCAGTCATCCGCGGATCTTCGCCGGTGGCGACAATGTGCGCGGCGCCGATCTGGTGGTGCGTGCGGTGTACGACGGGCGCGAAGCGGCAGGCTCGATGGTGCAGATGTTCAGCGTGCCGGTGCCGGTCGAGCGCGTCGCCTGACGGCCATGCCCGGCGGCTGAAGCGGGTTCTGCAGTGTGGCAGCCGGCTTCGGTGGCGGTGTGAGCCAACGGCGCTGTCCAGCCACGCCGCTGGCCCGGTAAGCTCGGCACCGACGACGAACGATGGCGTGTGGCGTGCTCAACAGACTCTGGCTCGGGTTTTTCCTCACTGCCGCGGTGGCGGCGCTGGCGCAATGGCTGATCGGTGGCCATGCGGAAGTGTTCGCGGCGGTGGTGGCGGCGCTGTTCGACATGGCCGAGCTGTCGGTCAAGGTGATGCTGCTGCTGTTCGGCACGCTGACCCTGTGGCTGGGTTTCCTGCGTATCGCCGAGCAGGCCGGCCTGGTCGACCGGCTGGCGCGGTTGCTGGGACCACTGTTCGCGCGGCTGATGCCCGAGGTGCCGCGCGGGCATCCGGCGATCGGCCTGATCACGATGAACTTCGCCGCCAACGTGTTGGGGCTGGACAACGCGGCGACCCCGATCGGGCTGCGCGCGATGCGCGAACTGCAGACGCTGAACCCGTCGACGGATACGGCCAGCAACGCGCAGATCCTGTTCCTGGTGCTCAATGCCTCGTCGCTGACCCTGCTGCCGGTGACCGTGTTCATGTACCGGGCACAGGCCGGCGCGCATGATCCCACCCTGGTGTTCCTGCCGATCCTGCTGGCCACCAGCGCCTCCACCCTAGTCGGCTTTCTCAGCGTGGCCTTCATGCAGAAGCTGCGCCTGCGTGATCCGGTGGTGCTGGCCTGGATGGGCGGTTCGGCACTGCTGCTGGGCGGTTTCATCACCCTGCTGACCTCGATGACGGCCGCGGCGCTGGCATCGCTGTCCGGGTTGATGGGCAACCTGCTGCTGTTTGGCGTGATCATCGCCTTCGTCAGCGTGGGCGCCTGGCGCAAGGTGCCGTTGTTTGACAGTTTCGTCGACGGTGCCAAACAGGGCTTCGACGTGGCGAAGGATTTGCTGCCCTATCTGATCGGCATGCTGTGCGCCGTCGGCGTGCTGCGTGCGTCGGGCGCGCTGGATTTCGCGCTGGACGGCATTCGCTGGCTGGTGATGCACGCGGGGCTGGATGCGCGTTTTGTCGACGCCTTGCCGACCGCACTGGTCAAGCCGCTCTCCGGCAGCGCGGCGCGGGCGATGCTGATCGAGACGATGCATCATTCCGGCGTCGACAGCTTTCCGGCACTTTTGGCGGCCACCATGCAGGGCAGTACCGAGACCACCTTCTTCGTGGTGGCGGTGTATTTCGGCGCCGTCGGCATCAAGCGGGTGCGCCACACCATCGGCTGCGCGCTGCTGGCCGACCTGGCCGGCGTGCTGGCGTCGATCGGCGTGTGCTACTGGTTTTTCGGTTGAGTGATGTGCCGATACGTTCAAGTGGAGTCTGATCGATGTGCCTGATCGCCTTTGCCTGGCATGCCCACCCACGCTGGCAGCTGCTGCTGGTCGGCAACCGCGACGAATTCCATGCTCGGCCCAGCGCGCCGCTGGCACGCTGGGCCGACGCGCCCGTCATCGGCGGACGCGACCTGGAAGCCGGCGGCACCTGGCTCGGCGTCACCGATGCCGGTCGCTGCTGCGTGGTGACCAACGTGCGCGACCCGCATGACTCACAGTCCGGCATCTCGCGCGGGCTGCTGGCCACCGACTATCTCACCGGCGACGCCGATGCGAGCAGGCACGCACGCTCGCTGCTGATCAGCGCGGCGAACTATCGCCCTTTCAATCTGCTGACCTTCGATGCGCGCGATGCGTTCTATCTGGGCAACCGTCCGCAGCCGTCTGCCCAGGTCGTCACCTCCGGCGTGCATGGCTTGTCCAATGCCGACTTCAACACGCCCTGGCCGAAGACGCGCAACCTGATGGAGCGGCTGCAGGTGTGGATCGACCACGGTGGCGACGACGATTTCGCGCCGCTGTTCGAGGCGCTGGCCGACGAGCGTGTCGCGCCCGACGCGCAGCTGCCGGATACCGGCATCGGAGCGGAACGCGAACGGCTGCTGTCGTCAGCCTTCATCCGCGGCGAGCGCTACGGCACCCGCGCCAGCACCCTGGTGGCGATCGACCCGCATGGTCACGGCGTCATCATCGAGCGCCGCTTCGGCCCCAACGGCCGCTTCGAGGGCGAGTCGATGCTGCGCATCGGCGACCTTTCCGCGCTGCGCCAGGGTAGCGATTGACCCACCAGGGTGGCGGACGCGGCGCTCACCACGCGCGCGCGTCGGTCGCTGCCTACGCCCGGCATCGGCATCGTCGACTGCGCAGGTGGCCAGCGGCCGGCTAGCCTGTCGACTCGACCACGCGACGAGGACAGTGCATGCGCAATCGATGGCTTTGGCTTGCCGTGGGCATCGCCGGATGCTGCAGCGGCGGCGCGCGTGCCGGTGCGTGCCCCGACTGGTCGCCGGCGCGCGCACGGCAGGAGCTGAGCGCGCTGCGGCAGCGGCTCGATGGCTGGAACCATGCGTATCGGGTCAGCGGTACCTCGCCGGTCGATGACGCCGTATATGACCAGGCGCTGCAGCGCTATGCGGGCTGGCGCGAGTGCTTTCCGGCACAGGCGCCGCCGATGCCCGCGCCGCTTGCCGATGCCGGCGGCAACATCCGCGCGCCGGTCGCGCAGACCGGACTGGCCAAGCTGCCCGATGCGGCGGCGTTGGCGGCGTGGATGCAAGAGCGTGGCGGGCGTGACCTGTGGGTGCAGCCAAAGGCGGATGGGGTGGCAGTGACCCTGCTCTACGTGGACGGCCGTTTGCGGCAGGCCACCAGCCGCGGCGACGGCCTCCACGGTTCGGACTGGACCGCCAGGGCGCGACTGATCGAGGCCATACCCGAGCAGCTGCCACACGCGCCGGCGCGGGTGGTATTGCAGGGCGAGATCTACTGGCGCCTGCCCGCGCATGTGCAGGCTCACCAGGGTGGCGTCAACGCGCGCTCGGCGGTCGCCGGCGCGATGGCGCGCACAACGCTGGATGCGGCCACCGCCGCGTGGATCGGCCTGTTCGTGTGGGACTGGCCCGACGGCCCCCCCGACATGCAGGCTCGTCTGGAGGGGCTGCGGGCGATGGGCTTGGCCGACAGCGTGAAGTACACACGGCCGGCCGCCACGTTCGACGACGTCAGACGCTGGCGCGAGCAGTGGTACCGGCATGCCATGCCATTCGCCGCTGACGGCACCGTGGTGCGACAGGGACACCGACCGAATGCAGCTGACTGGCAGGCAACACCGCCGACATGGGCGGTGGCGTGGAAATACCCCGCCGCGCAGGCGCTGACTGAGGTGCGTGCGGTGCGCTTTACCGTCGGTCGCAGCGGCCGCATCACGCCGGTGCTGGAACTGGAGCCGGTGCAGCTGGACGATCATCGCGTGCAGCGGGTCAGCGTCGGTTCGCTGCAACGCTGGCGCCAGCTGGATATCCGCCCGGGCGACCAGGTCGAGTTGGTGCTGGCCGGTCTGACCATTCCACGACTGCAGTCGGTGGTCTGGCGCACCCGGCCGCGCGTGGCGGTGACGCCGCCTGATCCGGCTGCGCATGACAGTCTCAGCTGTTGGCAGCCCGTGGCCGGTTGCGAGCAACAGTTCCGCGCGCGCCTGCTGTGGCTCGGTGGCAAGCAGGGCTTGCAGCTGGACGGCTTGGGTGCCGATAGCTGGCAGGCGCTGATCGACGCCGGGCTGGTGCATGGCCTGCTGGACTTTATCGACCTCACGCCCGCCCAACTGGCGGCGGTGCCGGGCATCGGCGCGGCGCGTGCCTCTGCCCTGGCAAGGGCGTTCGCTGCGGCCCGCAGCCGATCGTTTGCCCGCTGGCTCCGCGCGCTCGGCATGCCGGCCAGCGGTGATGCCGCGTTGACTGACTGGGCGGCGCTGAGCGCCCGCAGTGCACGGGATTGGCAGTCACTGGCCGG
>JAPHUU010000450.1 GCA_026193555.1 Rhodanobacter sp. | reverse complement strand
GCCGAGCGGGCCCGCGACCCAGACTGGTTCGTGCGGCAGCGCATGCTGGGCTACTCCGCTTACGTGGATCGCTTTGGCGGGACCCTGGACGGGGTCGCCGCACGCATCGACCATCTGCGCTCGCTGGGCGTGGACTACCTGCATCTGCTGCCGTTCCTGCGTGCCCGTCGCGGCGAGAGCGATGGCGGGTTTGCGGTAGCCAGCTTCGATGAAATCGAGCCCGGCCTCGGCAACATGGACGATCTGCAGTCGCTGGCCGCGAAATTGCGCGGCGCCAGCATCAGCCTGTGCGCGGACCTGGTCCTCAATCACGTCGCCGACGAACATCCATGGGCCACCGCCGCACTGGCGGGGGATCCGGCACTGCGCTCGTTCTTCCACATCTTCCCCGACCGCAGCCAGCCGGATGCCTACGAGTCAGCCCTCGGCCAGGTGTTTCCGCAGACGGCGCCGGGCAACTTCACCCTGGTGCCGGGTCTGGGCTGGACCTGGACCACGTTCTATCCGTACCAGTGGGATCTCAACTACACGCATCCGCCGGTTTTCACGGCGATGGCGCATGCACTGCTGTTGCTTGCCAACCGGGGGGTCGAAGTGTTCCGACTCGACTCGGCGCCTTTCCTGTGGAAGCGCATGGGCACGGCCTGCGTCAACGAGCCGGAGGTGCACCTGCTGCTGGCGGCCTTGCGTGCCTGCACCCGACTGGTGGCGCCGGGCGTGTTGCTGAAGGCTGAAGCGATCATGCCGACCACCGAGGTCACCCGTTACTTCGGGCGTGGCAAGTTGAGCGGCCGCGAGTGCCAGCTCGCCTATCACACCGGCCTTATGGCGGCCGCCTGGGCGGGCCTGGCCGAGGGCAGCGCCGCGTTGCCACGACAGATTCTCAAGGAGACCCCCGCCACCCCCGCGGGCACCGGCTGGATCACCTATGTACGCTGCCACGATGACATCGTGTGGGGGGTACTGCGTGAACAGGTTGCAGCCGCCGGTGACGACTTCGGCGAACGGATCGGCGCCGCCGCCGCGTTCCTGGAGGGGCGCACGCCGGGCAGCTTCGCTCGCGGTGCGGCATTCCAGGCACCTGCGCTCGACACCGTGCATGGCAGCAATGGCATGACCGCCTCGCTGGTCGGGCTGCCGACCGATCCGTTCGCCACGCCGGAGCCGGCCGCCCTGCGTCGCTTCGTGCTGCTCCATGCGCTGGCGTGCTGGGTCGGCGCGGTGCCCGTGCTCTACATGGGCGACGAGCTGGGCCAGGGCAACAATGACAGTCCCGCCGATGCGGAGCGTGTCGCCCGGGATGGACGCTGGCTGCAGCGACCCGCACTTTCGCGGCGGGCACAGCAGGCCCTCGCCGCTGGAAAGGGCGTGCCGTCTGCCACGTTTGCCGCCCTGCAGGCGCTGGCAAGGACGCGCCGTGATCCATGCTGGCCGGCGACAGAGGTTCCGATGGTGATCGATGATCCCGGTTCGGCGCTGCTGATGGTTCGTCGCGGTGGCGACGCGCTGGCAGTGTTCAATTTCGGCGAGCTGCCGATCGATCTCGATCTCGATGTGCTGGATGCCGGAGCGGGCTGGAGCGACCGCTATGCCAGCGGAGCATCCGCGCACGATTCCCCTGCGGCAACCCGGCGTCTGGAACCGTGGGCGGTGCTTTGGCGGATGCGCGACTGATGGCCGCGTCGGCTTCCCCCGTGCTGTTCGGCGAAGCGCTGGTCGATGCCTTTCCGGATGCCCTCGTGCCGGGCGGCGCGCCGTTCAATGTGGCCTGCCACCTGTCGGTGCAGGGATTGGCGCCTTTGCTGCTGAGTCGCATCGGCGACGATGATGCCGGCACGCGTCTTCGTGCGGGCGCAAGTCATTGCGGCCTGACGCTCCAGGGCGTGCAGATGGAACCCGTGTTGGGCACGGCGCGGGTCATCGTGCACGAACAGGAGCACGGCCATGCGTTCGAGATTCCGGCCGAACTGGCCTTCGATCACATCGACGCCGCCGCTGCCGTTGCCGCGGTTTCCAGCCTCGCCCCGACGGCAACGGACTGGCTGTATCACGGCACGTTGGCGCTGCGCGCGCCGGCCTCGCGTGCCGCACTGGTCGCGGTGCGGGCCAGCCGGGCATTCCGCGTCTTCGTCGACCTGAACTGGCGCGAAGCCGGTCCACCGCCGGCACAGATCCTGTCGTCGCTGCAAGGCATCGAGGTGCTCAAGCTCAGCGAGGCGGAATTGAGCCGCCTGCTGGGCTGGCTGCAGCTGCCGGCACCGCCGGAGACGCGCCCGCTGGCAGGCACCCGCCATCCGTCACTGGCCACCCTCATCCGGCACACCGCTGCACGCTCGATCCTGGTCACCCACGGTGGCGACGGCGCGGCCATCTGGAATGCGGAGGGCGTATGCAGCGCGAGCATGTCCGCGCCAACGCCGCCGCGCATGGTCGATACCGTCGGGGCCGGCGACGCCTTCAGCGCGCGCATGCTGGCCGCCCTGGTCCGCGGGCAGACGGCAGAAGATGCCCTTGCGGGCGCGGTCGCATTCGCCAGCGCCAGCTGCGGCTGGCGCGGCGCCATTCCCGCTGATCTGGGTGCATACGATACGGTGTCGTTGGCGGCAGCCGCGCCGCATCCCGCCGACCCCATGGCTGACCTATGACCTTACCCAAACCCCGGCTGCGCTTCTGGCAAATTCTCAACATGAATGTCGGTTTCTTCGGCATCCAGTTCAGTTTCGGCTTGCAGCAAAGCAACATGAGCCCGATCTACAAGTATCTGGGCGCGCATGACGCCAACCTGCCCTACCTGTGGCTGGCCGGACCGATCACCGGGCTGCTGGTGCAGCCGCTGATCGGCGCGATGAGCGATCGCACCGACAGCCGCTGGGGCCGGCGCACCCCCTACTTCCTGATTGGCGCACTGATCTGCAGCGTGTGCCTGCTGGCGATGCCGTTCAGTCCGGCGCTATGGGTGGCGGCCAGCCTGCTGTGGATTCTGGATGCCGCCAACAACGTGACGATGGAGCCCTACCGCGCCTTCGTCAGCGACCGGCTGGATACATCGCAGCACACCGTCGGCTTCCTCACCCAGAGCGCGTTCACCGGGCTGTCGCAGACGCTTGCCTATCTCACGCCTTCGCTGCTGGTGGTGTTCGGCATGAGCATGGCCTCGACCAATGCGCACGGGATTCCCTACGCGGTAGTCACCGCCTTCGTGATCGGCGCAGTGTTTTCGGTGGTGTCGATCGGCTGGTCAGTATGGACCACCCCGGAGCTGCCGCTGGAAGAAGCCGAACGCGCCCGGATGCGCGCGGTGCCGCGCTCGGTCGCTGCCACGCTGAACGAGATCGTCACCGCCGTGCGCGAGATGCCGGCCACCATGCGTCAGCTGGCGGTGATGATGCTGTTCCAGTGGTACGCGATGTTCTGCTACTGGGAGTACATCACCCTGTCACTGGCGCACACGCTGTACGGCAGCACCGACGCGGCCACGCCGGGCTTCGGCGAAGCGGTGCTGATCACCGGCCGCATCGGCGGCTTCTACAACTTCATCGCCTTCGTCGCCGCGATCGCGATGATGCCGCTGGCGCGACGGATGGGTCCGCAGCGATTGCACGCCGCCTGCCTTGCCCTGGGTGGCATCGGCCTGCTCAGCCTGCCGCTGATCCACGACCCATGGCTACTGCTGATCCCGATGCTGGGGCTGGGGCTGAGCTGGGCCAGCATGATGGGCAACCCCTACGCCATGCTG
>JAPHUU010000384.1 GCA_026193555.1 Rhodanobacter sp. | reverse complement strand
GGTGATGGATCACTCGGCGATCGAGGCGATCGACGCGCTGGCAGAGCGCTACCAGAAGCTGGGCAAGCAGTTGCACCTGCGGCATCTGAGCGTGGACTGTGCGGAGCTCTTGCTCAAGGCGGGCGGCATGGTCGAGTCGAATGCCACGGAAGATCCGCACTATCACCTGGCCGACGACCGCCTCGGCTGATTGGGCCAGCTGATCGGGCCGCCTGATCGGGCATGAAAAAAGGCGGAGCCGTCGCCGGCCCCGCCTTTTTCGTTCCCGTGGCCCGGATTCAGGCGAGATTCTTCGCCGCGAACTCCCAGTTCACAAGGTTCCAGAATGCCTCCAGATACTTCGGGCGGGCATTGCGGTAGTCGATGTAATAAGCATGCTCCCACACGTCGGCAGTGAACAGTGGCTTGTCGCTGCCGGTGATCGGGGTGGCCGCGTTGGAGGTGTTGACGATGCCCAGCGAGCCGTCCGGACGCTGCACCAGCCAGGTCCAGCCCGAGCCGAAGTTGCCGGTGGCGGACTTGCTGAACTCTTCCTTGAACTTGTCCACCGAACCGAATGCCTTGGCAATCGCATCGGCCAGCTTGCCGCTCGGTGCACCACCGCCATTCGGGCTCATGGAGTGCCAATAGAACGTGTGGTTCCATATCTGTGCAGCATTGTTGAACATGCCGCCGGATGACTTGCGAATGATCTCCTCAAGCGGCAGGTCGGCGAATTCGGTGCCTTCGATCAGCTTGTTCAGGTTGGTCACATAGGCCTGGTGATGCTTGCCATAGTGAAAGTCCAGCGTTTCGGCCGAAATGTGCGGCTCCAGAGCGTTTCTTTCATACGGAAGCGGAGGAAGTTCGATCGCCATGAATGACTCCTTTTGACGTTGGCGTAGAAGATCCGCCGATGCCGCAAACGGCAGTCGACGGGTGACTGGTACAATAGTGAACTGCCTGCATTGTAAAGATGAAACACCGAGCTATGGACATCAACGAACGAATCAAGGCGATGCTGGCCGAGCATCCCATGGTGCTCTTCATGAAGGGCACGCCGGAGTATCCGATGTGCGGCTTCTCCAGCCGCGCCGCCAAGGCGCTGTCCGGTACCGGTGTGGGGTTTCATGCCGTGAACGTGCTGGCGGAACCGCAGGTGCGCGCGGCGTTGCCACATTTCGCCAACTGGCCGACCTTTCCACAGTTGTTCATCCATGGCGAGTTGATCGGTGGTTGCGACATCATCGAGGACCTGAATTCTTCCGGCGAACTGACCCGCATGGCTCGTGACGTTTCCGGAGTGGCCTCCTGATGACGCTGCCTGTTTGTCGACTGCCGACTGGCTGGGTGCCGGCCGACGATACGCTTGCCGATCGGGTGGTGCTGGTGACCGGCGCCTACGGTGGTCTCGGCAGCACTGTGGCGCGCGCCGCCGCGCGATCGGGTGCCACGGTGGTGATCACCGGCAAGCGCAAGCGACCGCTGGAGCAGCTTTACGACGCGATGATCGCCGAAGGCCTGTCCGAGCCGGTGATTCACCCGCTGGACATGGAAGTGGCGACACCCCGCGAGTATGCCGCGCTGGCCGAAGGGCTGGAGCGCGATTTCGGCCGTCTGGATGGCGTGGTTCACGCCGCTGCCAGCTTTGCCGGGTTGACTCCGCTGGGCATGCACAAGCCGGATGACTGGTTGCGGGCGCTGCATGTCAATGTGTCCGCGCCATTCGCGCTCACCCAGGCCTGCATGCCGCTGTTGAACGCGGCGACCGACAGCGCGGCAGTCTTCGTGCTGGACAACCCCGAACTTTTGCAGCGTGCCCACTGGGGCGGGTACGGCGTGTCGAAGGCGGCGCTGGAGCGGTTTGTGGCGATCCTGCACGAGGAGACCGACAGTAGTCCGCTGCGCACGCATGCCCTGCTGCCGGCGCCGATGCGCACGCCATTGCGGCGACAGGCATACTTCGGCGAGGACATCATGCAGCGACCGCTGCCGGATGCCGCCGCCGCAGCGGCCATCTACCTGCTCAGCGCAGAGGGCATGCCGGCCCGTGGTGGCGTGCTGGATCTGCGCGCGGATTGAACGCCCGTGCCGGCAGCGCCGGCATGCTGATGGCATAGCGAGATGGAGTCGAGATGGAAACGCAGATGACCACGTTGTCGGCGGGAATCATGTTGTTTCTGATCATGGATCCGCTGGGCAACATCCCGTTCTTCCTGAGCTTGCTCAAGGATGTGCCGCCGAAGCGGCGGCGTCGGGTGATGGTGCGCGAACTGCTGATTGCACTCGGCGTGCTGCTGGGCTTCCTGTTCGGTGGCCGGCACATCCTGCAGTTGCTGCAGCTCAAACCCGATTCGATCAGCATCGCCGGCGGCATCGTGCTGTTCCTGATCGGCATCCGCATGGTGTTTCCGCCAACCGATGGCGGCGGCATCTTCGGCAAGCCCGGCGAGGGTGAGCCGTTCATCGTGCCCATGGCGATACCCGGCGTGGCCGGGCCGTCGGCGATGGCGGCCTTGCTGCTGCTGACCAATACCCAGCCCGGTCGCACCGCCGACTGGGTCACGGCGTTGGTGCTGGCGTGGCTGGCCACCTCGTTCATCCTGCTCAGTGCCACCTACCTGTTCCGCTGGCTCGGTGAGAGCGTACTGACCGCGCTGGAACGGGTGATGGGCATGCTGCTGATCGCGCTGTCCGTGCAGATGTTCATGGCCGGCGTGGCGTCAATCCTGCATCTGCCCGCGTCCTGACTTCCGCAAACGTGCGGCTGACAGGGTCGCACGGATGAAGCCACGGAGTGCAAGCTGCCTGACATGGAAATCATGAGCAGCCCGTAACCATTGATCGCCAGGATCCGCGTATATCCCGGAGGCTGGGCGCAGTCATGCTCGGGATTGAACAGCGCCTCTCGGGGGGGGCTTGCTGCTGCATCTGCGACGAGCGGTTGATGCCGAACAGTGAGAACGTGCGTCTGCAAATTGTGCATTTAATGTTACGAAAGTGTAATCTAACGCCGCTAATATTTACGGGTCAGTGGGACTTCGCAGCCAGCCGCGCTTGGTACGAGTCAGGCTTGATACCAGGGGAAAAATGTGGTCCATCAAGGGTTTCCGATCAAGATCCGGAAGCTGTGGAACGCCGTTGCCATGACCGAAGCAATCAATCCGACGCACAGGAATCAACGACTGATGAAAGACTCTCTTCGCTCCAAAGTGCTGCCGCTGGCCATTGCCGCGCTGCTTTCAGCTGCGCCAGTCGTCGCGCAGAACATCACGTCATCGGCCGTCGATGGCCGCGTCGTCGATGCCAGTGGTCAGCCGCTTGCCGGTGTGACCGTGCAGATCGTGCACATGCCATCGGGCACCACCAAGACCGTGACGACCGATGCGGAAGGTCGCTACAACGCACAGGGTCTTCGTGTGGGTGGTCCGTTTGATATCAAGGCGTCCAAGCCGGGGCTGCAGCCGTCGGAGCAGGACGACGTGTATCTTCAGCTGGGTCAGATTTCCTCGATCAATCTGAAGATGAACGGCGGTGGCGTGCAGGCGAAGAACCTTGGCGCGGTAACCGTCACCGCTTCGTCGCTGGCACAGACCTTCTCGGCGGACAACAAGGGCCTGTCGACCAACGTCTCCCGGGCGCAGCTTGAGGCGACCCCGCAAGGTAACCGCGCGATCGACGACATCGCGCGCCTGGATCCCCGCATCACGGTGACCGACCAGGGCGATGGTTCCATGTCGGCGATGGGCTTGCCCAATCGCTACAACAACATCAGCGTTGACGGTGTGAGCATCGGTGACCCGTTCGGCCTGAACGCCAACGGCATGCCGAACCAGAGCACACCGATCTCGTCGGACACGATCGCTGAATACAACATCTCCACCGCCAACTTCGACGTCAGCTCCGATGTGGTCGGAGCCGACATCAACGCGGTGACCAAGTCCGGCACCAACCAGTTCCACGGCTCGGCGTATTACACCTACCGCAACGCCAATTCGCTGGTCGGCAACGCCGGCTGGCTGCCGAGCAGCAACCCGGGCTACAGCTATAACGGCTACAAGAGGGACTGGACGGGCGGTTTCACCGTGGGTGGTCCGATCATCAAGGACAAGCTGTTCTTCTTCGCATCGGCCGAACGTCAGGAGACCACCGGCATCGGTGCCGATTCGGCCAATGGTCTGGATTACAACCTCGGTACCGGCGCGTCGACTTCCAACAAGCTGTCGCCCGGCGATGTGCAGCAGATCATCGATACGGCCAACGGTCTTGGCCTGAAGCCGGGCACCTTCGGTGGCGCCAGTGCAGTTGCGCTGCAGGACAAGCGTTACCTGGCCAAGCTCGACTGGAACATCAGCAACAACCATCGTGCCAGCCTGAGCTACAACCGCACCAAGGAAACCTTGCCGCAGATCCTGGGCAACTCATCCAACACGGTCGGTCTGAGCAGCTATACCTACACCAAGGCCATCACGACCGACAACACGTCGCTTGAGCTGTACGACGACTGGTCGGACAACTTCTCGACCGAGACCAAGATCGGCTATCAGCATTACGTGCAGGACACCACGGTGCCCAACCAGCAGCCACAGGTGCAGGTTTACATCAACGGTTACGGCTCACCATCGGTCCACCTGGGTGAAGAGCAGTACCGCCACTTCAACAAGATCGATACCAAGAAGACCTCGTTCTTCTTTGCCGGCACCTATTACGCTGGCGATCATACGATCAAGGGCGGCATCTACGCCGAGAGCAACAAGATCTACAACCTGTTCGGTCGGACGGAATTCGGTGCGTACTCCTTCAACTCGATTGCGGACTTTGCAGCCGGCAATTACCACCAGTATGACCTTTACCAGCCGGCACCCGGCTACACCATCAATGACGTGGCGGCCATCTGGACCTATCGCCAGTACAGCCCGTTCATCCAGGACACCTGGCAGGTCAACGAAGACCTGTCCGTCCAGTACGGGCTGCGCATGGACATCCCCGACTCGAACAGGAAGCCGATCTACAACGCGGCTTTCCAGCAGGCTTACGGGTATCCGAACAACAACTCGCTGGGCTTCAAGAACAAGGTGGTCGAGCCCCGCTTCTCGTTCAACTACGCGTTCAACACCGAGCGCATGACCCAGTTGCGCGGCGGCTTTGGCCTGTTCCAGACCTTCCCGCCGACCGTGTGGATGACCAACCCGTACCAGAACAACGGCGTCACGGTGGCTACTTACCGTTCGTATGATCCGGCGACGGCGCCCTTCAGCCCCGACCCGTATAACCAGAACATTCCAGCGGGCTCCAGCAACCAGATTGGCGACGTCGACACGATTTCGTCCAATTTCAAGCTGCCGACCGTATGGAAGGCCAGCCTGGCGCTGGACCGCGAGCTGCCCTGGTGGGGCATGATCGGTTCGGTCGAGTACCAGCACACCCAGGCCAAGGACGCGATCTTCTACCGGGCGCTGAACCTGGGTACCCCGACCGGAACGCTGCCGGACGGTCGTTACCAGTACTGGACGATCCCGAATGCCAGTTCCAGGACGCCGGGCAATCACCCGAATGCGGGATCCAACCCGGCATTCGCCACCGCTTCGACCTTGCTCAGCAACACCAGCAAAGGCAAGACCGACAGTCTGACCCTGGCCTTGTCCAAGCCGTTCTCGAACGACTGGGCGGGTAGCCTGAGCTTCACGCTGAACCATGCGAGCGAGGTCAATCCGGGCAGCAGCTCGCAGGCATCGTCCGGTTACAAGTACATCGTCCGCACCAACCCGAATACCGAGATCGCGACCACCGCCAGCCGCAATATTCCCAAGAGCATCAAGGCTTCGCTGACCTGGAAGCATGCGTTCATTGGCGACTACAGCACGCAGGTGTCGGCCTTCTATGTCGGTCACGATGGGCTGCCGTACAGTTGGATCTTCTCGGGCGACGTCAATGGTGACGGCATCAGCTACGAGGATCCGGCCTATATCCCAACGCTGAACGATGCGAAGGTCAGCTATGGCAGTGCCAGTGCCCAGGTGATCCAGCAGTTCCAGAGCTTCATCGGCAGCGACTCGTACCTGAGCCGCCATCGCGGCCAGATCGCCAACCGCAATGGTGCCCGTTCGCCATGGGTGAACGAGCTTGACATGTCGTTCCAGCAGGAGATCCCGGGCCTGTTCAAGGGCAACAAGGGCATCCTCCGTCTGGACGTCTACAATTTCCTGAATCTCCTGAACAACAAGTGGGGTCAGGTCCGCAACACCGGTGCCTATGACACGCGCACGCTGGCCGGGTACAGCGGCGTCAATGCCCAGGGCCAGTACATTTACTACCTGCCCACCGACCAGAGCGGCAACTACCAGCCACAGCCGCTCAGCGTTTATGACGCCGGCGCCAACCCGACGCGAGTGGTGTCGCGCTGGTCGGCCATGTTGACGCTGCGTTACACGTTCTGATCTCGCGGTTGTTCGCTGTGTGATGAACCGGCGCCCGCGAGGGCGTCGGTTTTTTGTTGCCTTGACCCTGCCGTTCCGGCAGGGGAAGCTGGTCAGCCCGCCACGACCCTGCATGATGCAGGCCCGTCGTCAGCGGCAAGGAGAGAGAACCGAATGAATCAGGTGCAAGCAGACCGGGTCGGCAAGGCTGCCACGGTCAGTGCCCGCATTTCGCCGATCGGCGGGCTGGATATCCTTTCACGTACCGAAGTGGCCCGTTTGCGTGGTGCCAGCGATTCGGGCCTGCACGTGCTGCTGCGCCGATGCGCGCTGGCGGTGCTGACCTCGGGCAGCATGATCGATGACCCGCGCGCGATTCTCGAGCAATATCCTGATTTCGACATTCAGGTACTGCAGCAGGATCGTGGCATCAAGATCGAGTTGAGTCATGCCCCTGCGCAGGCATTCGTGGATGGCCAGATCATCCGCGGCATCAATGAACTGCTGGTGGCCGTGGTTCGCGACATCGTCTACGTGTCGACCCAGCTGGAGCAGTCCATTGCCGACCTGGACGGCTCGACCGCATTGACGCAGGGCGTGTTCGAGATCCTGCGCAATGCGCGCATCCTGAGACCGAACATTGATCCCAACCTGGTGGTGTGCTGGGGTGGGCATTCCATTTCGCGGGATGAGTACGATTACACCAAGATGGTCGGCTATCACCTGGGCCTGCGCGGACTGGATATCTGCACCGGCTGCGGTCCGGGCGCGATGAAGGGGCCTATGAAGGGGGCTGCGATCGCCCATGCAAAGCAGCGGCGTCGGCACAATCGCTACATCGGCATCACCGAGCCGGGCATCATCGCCGCCGAGTCGCCGAATCCGATCGTCAACCAACTGGTGATCATGCCGGATATCGAGAAGCGGCTCGAGGCCTTCGTGCGCATGGGCCACGGCATCATCGTGTTTCCCGGGGGCGTGGGCACGGCAGAGGAGATCCTCTATCTGCTCGGCATCCTGCTGCACCCGGACAACGCCGACACCCCGTTTCCGCTGGTCCTCACCGGACCGCGGGAATCGGCGGCGTACTTCGAGCAGATCGATCAGTTCCTGCGCCTCACCCTTGGCGACGAGGTGGCGCGGCATTACCGGATCATCGTCGACGATCCGGCCGCGGTGGCACGCACGATGGTCAAGGGCATCGACAAGGTACGCAACAATCGACTGGACACCAAGGACGCGTTCTTCTTCAACTGGGCGTTGCAGGTTCCGCTGACGTTCCAGAGCCCGTTCAGGCCAACCCATGAGGCGATGCGGGCTCTGCAGATTCGTCGCGACCGCCCACAGCATGAACTGGCGGCGGACCTGCGTCGCGCATTCTCCGGCATCGTGGCGGGCAACGTGAAGGAGGAGGGCGTGCAGGCGATCGAGCAGTTCGGTCCGTTCAATATCGACGGTGATGCGGACATCATGCAGGCGCTGGACAAGCTGCTGCAGGCCTTTGTCGGCCAGCACCGGATGAAGCTGCCCGGCGGTGCTGCCTACGTGCCCTGCTATCGGGTGAGCAGGGGATGAAAAGTTTCCCGGCCATCTGGCTGCGATGGCTTGACAGCTGACTGCAGCGCCGACAAACTACGCAGCTCACGCCCGAATAGCTCAGCTGGTTAGAGCACTTGACTGTTAATCAGGGGGTCGCAGGTTCGAGTCCTGCTTCGGGCGCCAGGTATTGCAAGGTCTTGCAGCGATGTGAGGCCTTCCTTTTCGAACGGTACGTATAATTGATGTCAAGATAGACGCATAAAAAAGCTTGACACAATTGTAGGTAGTCAGGATGATCCGCTCAGATGCTTGCATCTGTAGTCGAACCGGAATTACGGGCGACAAATCCTAAGGCCGCGCAAGCGGCCTTAGTTGTGTCTGGGGGAAGGGAATGTATATCTGTTATGTGGATGAGGCCGGTTGTCCTGGAACCCTACCTTCCGCAACATCGCCCGTTCAGCCAGTCTTAGTCTTGGCCGGCTTGGTGTTACCCCAGAGCAACCTGAGCGCTTTGACGAAGGAATTCTTGAAGCTCAAGCATCGCTTCAACCCAAACCTTTAAAGGAAGTCATTGGCTAGAAATGGCCAAGTGTGAGATCAAGGGCTCGGATCTGCGTAGAGACGTTCGAACTGGCAACCGAAATCGGCGG
>JAPHUU010000020.1 GCA_026193555.1 Rhodanobacter sp. | reverse complement strand
TATCAGTCGCGCGATGTACTGTCCGCAATGGAGGCCGATGCCGGCATTGCGCTGAAGGAGTTGCGAGTTGACGGCGGGGCCATCGCCAACGATTTCCTGGCGCAATTTCAGAGCGACATGTTGGGGGTGCCGGTACTGCGCCCCAAGGTAACCGAGATCACCGCACTGGGAGCGGCTTTCCTGGCGGGGCTGGCGGTTGGCTTCTGGGAAAGTCGCACGCAACTCGCCGGGCTTTGGCAGATGGATCGCGTGTTCAAGCCGAACATGGCTGAAGCGAGCCGCGAACGTCTTTACAGCGGCTGGCAACATGCCGTGCAAGCGACCATGGCCTTTCGGGTGGACTGATCCGATAGCGGCTCCCGGCATGAGCCGGGAGCCGCCATGGCCCGCGCGCTGTCAATCGAGGGCGTAGCCGAACTGGTCCTGGAACTGGGTGGCGAACTCGGCGTAGGTGAAACGCTGATTCTGTGTTCCGGGGTGTTCCACCTTCAGCGCGCCCATCAGCGAGGCCATGCGCCCGATCGTCGGCCAATCCTTGCCCCCCATGATGCCGAAGATCAGACCAGCCCGATACGCGTCGCCGCAGCCGGTTGGGTCCACCACCTGGCGCTCGCGGGCAGGCGGGATCTGATGCGTGGCCGTGCCAACGCGAATAATGGAACCGCGCGGGCCATGGGTAACGATATAGGCGGTTACCCGCTCGGCGATTTCATCCGCGCTCCAGCCGGTGCGTGTCTGCAGAAGTTGAGACTCATAGTCATTGACGATCACATAGGTCGCCTTTTCGATCATCGACCGGAATTCGTCGCCACTGAACAGCGGCATGGCCTGGCCGGGATCGAAAATGAATGGCACCCCGAGTGCAGCAAACTCGCTTACATGCTGCAGCATTGCCTGGCGACCATCCGGGGCAACGATGGCAAAGTCGATCTGCGGAATGTCACGCACGTGGTTTTCCTGTGCGCTGGACATCGCCCCGGGATGAAAGGCCGTAATCTGGTTGTTGTCCAGGTCGGTGGTGATGAAGCACTGGGGGGTGAACTGATCATCGAACTGACGCACGCCATCCAGACGGATGCCGCACTGCTGGAGGTGCAGGCGGTAAGGTGCAAAGTCCTGGCCGACCGTCGCCACCGGCAGCGGATCGCCGCCGAGCAACTTCAGGTTGTAGGCAATGTTGCCGGCACAACCGCCAAATTCGCGGCGCATGGCTGGCACCAGGAAAGACACATTCAGGATGTGCACCTGATCGGGCAGGATGTGATTCTTGAACTGATCCTGGAACACCATGATGGTGTCATAGGCCAGCGATCCGCAGATGACGGCAGACATGAGTGCGGGAACTCCCGGGCAAGGTGGAAGGACCGCAAGCGCCGCGGTCGACCGTGAACCGAACCGGAAGCTTCCGGCCAAAGTCTGCAATCGTACTGCCATCTGTCGGTGTTGGCGACTTCCGGTCGGAAGGTGTGGCTCACCTCGAACTGCAGGAAATGCGCTTAGGGTCGTGTTGTGAAAGGATTTCTTAACGTTATTATCCTTGCGCATGCTAGTCACGCTGACTAGACTGGTGAGCTTGTTTTTTAATCAAGCCGAACCACGGCGGACCCATGTTCAAGAAGTTTCGCGGGATCTTTTCCAACGACATCTCCATCGACCTCGGCACAGCCAACACGCTGATCTACGTGCGTGGGCAGGGCATTGTCCTGAACGAGCCGTCGGTAGTGGCGATCCGGCAGGATCGCGGGCCCGGCGGCCCGCGCACCATCGCGGCGGTTGGCAGCGATGCCAAGCGCATGCTGGGACGCACACCGGGCAACATCGCCACCGTGAGACCGATGAAGGACGGCGTGATCGCCGACTTCACCATGACCGAGGCGATGCTGCAGCACTTCATCAAGCAGGTGCACAAGTCGCGCTTCCTGCGGCCGAGCCCGCGGGTGCTGGTCTGCGTGCCATGTGGCTCGACCCAAGTCGAACGCCGTGCAATCAAGGAGTCTGCCGAAGGTGCCGGTGCGCGCGACGTGTTCCTGATCGAGGAGCCGATGGCGGCGGCGATCGGTGCCGGCATTCCGGTGCATGAGGCGCGTGGCGCGATGGTGCTTGATATTGGCGGCGGCACCTCCGAGGTGGCGGTGATTTCACTGAACGGCATCGTCTACTCGCAGTCGGTGCGTGTGGGTGGCGACCGCTTCGACGAGGCCATCATCAATTATGTGCGGCGCAATCACGGCACCCTTATCGGTGAATCCACCGCGGAACGGATCAAGCTGCAGATCGGCTGTGCGTTTCCGCAGAATGACGTCAAGGAGATCGAGATTTCCGGGCGCAATCTTGCCGAGGGCGTGCCTCGGATGTTCACGATCAACTCCAACGAGATTCTCGAGGCGCTGCACGAGCCGCTCGCCGGCATCGTGGCAGCGGTCAAGTCGGCGCTGGAGCAGACTCCGCCGGAGCTTTGCTCGGACGTGGCCGAGCGAGGCATCGTGCTGACTGGCGGCGGCGCTCTGCTGCGCGATCTGGATCGGCTGATCTCCGAGGAGACCGGGTTGCACGTGCAGGTCGCCGACGATCCGCTGACCTGCGTGGCTCGTGGTGGCGGCAAGGCGCTGGAGCTGATTGATCAGCACGGCAGCGACTTCTTCGCGCCCGAATAGCGCGCGTCGGTCGAGGCGGCCATGGCGCGCACGCGAGATGAATCCTCGCCCCTGTTTGCCGGCAATGCGGCAGGCACACTGCGTTTGATCGTGTATCTCGCACTGGCCATGGTCCTGATGGTGCTGGATCAGCGCAATGGCTGGCTGTGGCGCGTGCGCTACAGCGCGGCAGCGGTGGTGGAGCCCGCCTATCGGCTTGCCGGTTTGCCTGCGGCAGGCGTGCGCACGCTGAGCGTGGCTTTTGCCGATCGCCAGCGGCTGACCGAGCAGAATCAGCGGCTGCGCGAAAACTTGCTGTTGGCCAATACCAAGTTGAACCGGATGGCGTCCGTCGCCGAGCAAAACCAGCGTTTGAAGCAATTGCTCGATACCCAGCACAGCCTTGATCTGCATGTGCAACTGGCGCGGGTGATCGGTATCGATATGGGGGCCTATCGCTACCGCATCACCTTGAACCTGGGCGCTCGTGACGGCGTCAAGTTGGGCCAGCCGGTGATCGACGCCCACGGCGTGATGGGCCAGGTCAGGGAGGTGTTGCCGACAACCTCCATGGTGATGCTGGTGACCGATCCAGAGCACGCGATTCCGGTCGTGATCGAACGCTCCGGTCTTCGCACGGTGGCCTATGGCTCGCGCAGTGGCGATGAATTGACCCTGCCGAACCTGCCTCTTGCGGCGGATGTACGGGTAGGCGACCGCTTGCTGACCTCCGGTCTGGGCGGGCGTTTTCCGCCGGGTTTTCCGGTGGGTGACATCCTGGCTGTGGCGCCGGCTGCCACCGGCATGTTCCTGGTCGCGCAAGCGCGCCCGGCAGCGGACATCGACCGCAGCGCGGACGTGCTCTTGCTGCATGACCAGGCCGAGCCGGATGGCCCGCCGTCACCGGCGACGCCGGTGGGGCCACCACGCGATCTGGCGCCGGGGAAGGGGGCTGTGGCAGCGGACCCACTCCGAGCATCCCGCACGGCTACCAAGCCGATGGTCGCCGCGGCCCGGCCGGGGACGCCGCGATGAGCAGGCACAGCCTCAGCCGGTGGTGGTTCATTGGCACGCTGGCCTTTGCCTTGATGCTGATGCTGCTGCCGCTGCCCGACGTCCTTGAGCCATTCAAGCCCTACTGGCCGGCGCTGGTGTTGCTGTACTGGTCGCTGGAATCCGACGATCGCGTCACGTTGGGACTGGCCTTTGCGGTCGGCCTGACGGCGGATTTGCTGAACGGGTTGGTACTCGGTGAGCAGGCATTGCGTTTGTGTGCGCTCGTATTCATTGCGCTGCGCTTTCGTGCCCGGCTGCGATTTTTCCCGATCTGGCAGCAGACACTGGCTGTACTGGCACTACTGCTGAATGACCGTATCCTGCTCCTGTTCGTGCGCATTCTGGCGGGTTCATCACTGCCACCCGTCAACTGGTGGATCTCGCCGTTTGTCGGCGCCGCGCTGTGGCCTTTTCTGTTTCTGTTGCTTGACGACTTGCGCGCGCGCCTGCGCATCCAGTAGACGATGAAGCTGAGGCGATCGATCAAGGATCCACGTGGCGAAAGCACGCTGTTCCGGCGGCGCGCACTGGCTGGGTTCGTGCTGATCCTGATAGGCCTAGGTTTGCTGGTCGGTCGGTTCATGTTTCTGCAGGTGGCGCATCACGACGAGTTCGTGACCCGCTCGGACAACAACCGCATCAAGCCCAGGGCGATTCCGCCGGCACGCGGGTTGATCTACGACAGGAATGGCGTGCTGCTGGCCGACAACGTGCCGGCGTTCCGGCTCGAAATCGTGCCGGAGCAAGTCAAGGACATGCCCGCCCTGCTGGATCGACTCGGCCGCGTGGTGCCGCTGGGCAAGGAGGATCTGGATGCCTTCCGCAAGCAGTTGAGGCAGAGTCGGCGCTTCGAGAGCGTGCCGCTGAAAATGCACCTCACCGAAGACGAAATTGACCGTTTCGCGGTGAACCGCTGGCGTTTCCCTGGCGTCGATGTGGTGCCCTATCTGACCCGCCGCTATCCGCTGGGCAGTCTGTTTGCACATGTGGTCGGTTATGTCGGGCGGATCGACGCTGATGATCTGAGTCACCTCGATCCGGAGCATTATCAGGGCACCAGTCACGTCGGTCGCAGCGGCATCGAGCGGTCGTATGAAGACATCCTGCACGGCACGCCCGGATACGAGCTGGTCGAGGTGGACGCCGATGGTCGCACTCAGCGCGTACTGGAAACGCACGCACCGACGCCCGGAAAGAATCTGTACCTCAGCCTGGATGTGCGCCTGCAGAAAGCTGCGGAAGCGGCGCTCGACGGTCGTGCGGGTGCGGCCGTGGCGATCGATCCACGCAATGGTCAGGTGCTGGCCATGGTCAGTGTGCCGAGCTTCGATCCCAACCTGTTCGTCAATGGCATCAGCCAGGCCGACTACGCGACGTTAACCGACGATCCGGACAAGCCGTTGTACAACCGCGCGTTGCGTGGCGTGTATCCGCCCGGCTCGACAGTGAAGCCGCTGATCGGCCTGGGAGGACTCGAATATGGACTGCGCACACCACAGGACACCGTACTTTCCACCGGCGTCTTCTACATTCCCGGACGGAAGCGCGGCTATCGTGATGACGATCGCGAGGGCAGTGGCCGGGTCAACCTGATCCAGGCCATCGAGCATTCCGTCAACACCTACTTCTACAAGCTCGCGCTGGACATGGGGATTGACCGCTTCAGCGCATGGATGGGAAAGTTCGGCTTTGGTCGGCCGACCGGTATCGACCTGATCGGCGAGTCATCCGGCGTACTGCCCTCGCGCGAGTGGAAGACTGCTCATGTCAATCAGCCATGGTATCCGGGCGAGACGGTGATCGCGGGCATCGGCCAGGGTTACTGGGCCGTCACGCCGATCCAGCTGGCGCATGCGATCGCCACCTTTGCGGGGCACGGCACGCCATATGCGCCAAAGCTGGCGATGGCGACCCAGAGTGGGCTCGATGCGCCCCGCCAGCTGCTGGCCAATCCGCCCAGTGGGCCATCCGTGATCAGCAATCCGGCAGACTGGGAGGTGGTCAACAAGGGTATGGAAATGGTGATTTACGGCCCCACGGGTACGACGCGCGGGCTGGCCAAGGGATTCCCGTATCTGATCGCTGGCAAGAGCGGCACGGCCGAACGCTATTCACGAACATCAGACGCCTACAACACCAACAAGAACACCGCCTATCTAGCCAGCCGCCATCGTGCCTGGTTCGTGGCCTACGCACCCGCCGATCACCCGCAGATTGCGGTGGCGGCGCTGCTGGAATCTGGCGCCTGGGGCGCCGCGGATTCCGGCCCGATCGTGCGCCAGATTCTCGATGCCTGGCTGGCCGCCCATCACGGAGTCCTTCGGGGCGCGGCAAGGGCGCCGACAGCGGCAGGCTCCGTCGCACCGGCGGCCATGCCCGACGATATCGCCGATCCCGATGAAGGCGACATGCCCGCCCAGGCGACGACAGGAGCCACGCCATGATCACGATGTTTTACGTGCGCGGCCGCCGCTTCCTGCAGCGAATCCTGACCCGGCCACGGATCGACCTGCCACTGGCGTTCGGTCTGTTCGTGCTGGCGATGGTCGGTCTGGCCACGCTCTACAGCGCGGGCGATGGCAGTCTTGCACTGGTGACCGGCCAGGCCGCACGTTTCGCGCTGGGCGGCCT
>JAPHUU010000113.1 GCA_026193555.1 Rhodanobacter sp. | reverse complement strand
GTTTGCGCTGAGCAGCCCGGTCAACACGTTCACCGCCGTGACGGCGTTCTTGCCGTCGGAAGGACGAAAAACGAACTGCTTGTTGGCAGGCGTGATGTTGCAGCCGCAGGTATCGCACATGTCCGTTCTCCCTCGTGAGTGACTGCGATGAGATAACTCAGAGACAGCGCTGTTTCGTCATCAATTCCACGTCCGTCAGCAACAGCTCGTCACCGCTGACGAGAATCGTGCGCCAGTTGCCGCAGGCGCCACACACCAGTCGATTCACCGTCGCCGCCGTCTCGGTGCCGCATTGATCGCAATGCACGCGCAACGGTGATCGCAGGATCTTCAACACGGCCCCTTCGGCGAGGGTGCCGGCACTGGCGAGCGGGTAGGCGGCCTGCAGCAGGTCCGGTTCCACCCCCGACAGAGGGCCCACACTCACGGTGATCGACGCGACGCGTTGCACACCGTACTCCGCGGCCACCGCCTCGACCTGATCCAGCAACGCCCGGCATATCGATAGTTCGTGCATCGGGTGGCTCCGTGCAACGCCTTCAGTGGTCAGGCATCCGGATCATGCCGTCATAGGCCTCCCAGGCCGAGCGTGCCACCTGTGCCTGGATCTTCTGGATGGCGTAGCCGACATGGACCATCACGAAATCGTCGACGCGAATGTCCTGCAGCAGGAACAGGCTGACATCGCGCTCGATGCCCCCGGCCTCGCAACGGGCAACATGGCCTTCGATCGCAACGACACGCATGGGGATGGCCAGGCACATGGGCCGGTGCTACCCGACCCCGAACCAACGGCGGCTGGCCGGTGGCCGTAAGCCTTCACTCGTTGACGGGAAATTCACGCTGACACCCTCCTGCAAGCTGATGGTGAATGGTGATATCCGACTCGACCATGGGTCGGAAGGGTTGCCCGAACTTGCGTCAAATCAATTCGAGAATACACGCATCGACCTAGACTGCAACGCATGGGCAGCCCGCCGTGCCGTCATCGAAATCCACGCCCGAGCGATGCTACGGCGGAGGGTTTTCGACGGGTGCGAAGCTGTCCATGCGAACAGGCGATGCCTGCCTGTTCCTCCCCGCAATCGCAGGCCGGAGGAAACCTATCATGAGCGTCGAAGGCGAGTTGCAAGCCACGGTTGCGGCCATGGTGCAGAAAGGGAAGGGCATTCTGGCGGCCGACGAAAGCCTGCCCACCATAACCAAGCGCTTCGCGGCGGTAAGCGTGGAAGCCAACGAGGAAAACCGGCGCGCCTACCGGACGCTGTTGCTGACGACGCCGCAGCTCGGTGAATTCGTCAGCGGCGTGATTCTGTTCGAGGAAACCCTTGGCCAGAAAGCCGGTGACGGCGTGCCCCTGCCGGAAGTGGCGCATCGCCAGGGCATCGTGCCCGGCGTCAAAGTCGACAAGGGAAAGATTCCGCTCGCCAACGCTCCCGGCGACGAGGTGACGCAGGGACTCGACGGCCTGGCGCAGCGGCTGGATGCATACAAGGCCCAGGGCGCGCGCTTCGCCAAGTGGCGCGAGGTCTATCTGATCTCCGAACACAACCCCACGCCGCTGGGCGTGGAGGCCAATGCCGAGATGCTCGCGCGTTACGCCGCGGTATGTCAGCAACAGGGCATCGTGCCCATCGTGGAGCCCGAAGTGCTGCTGGACGGCGATCACAGCCTGCAGCGCTGTGCCGAGGTGACCGAAGTCGTATTGCACGCCGTGTTCCATGCGCTGCACCGGCATCACGTGGTGCTCGAATGGATGCTGCTGAAGCCCAGCATGGTCGTGTCGGGCAAGGACCATCCCCATCAGGCGGATGCCGAAGAGGTGGCGCGCGCAACGATCACGGTCTTGCGGCGCACCGTGCCGGCAGCGGTGCCGAGCCTCAACTTCCTGTCCGGCGGACAGACGCCGGAGCAGGCGACGGCGAACCTCAATGCCATGAATGCGCTGTTCCCGCAGATGCCGTGGGAGCTGTCCTTTTCCTACGGACGGGCGCTGCAGGAACCGGCACTCAAGACCTGGCGCGGAAAGCCGGAGAACACCGAAGCCGCCCAGCGCGCGCTCCATTTCCGGGCCAAGCTCAATGGCGCCGCCCGCGATGGCCGCTATCGGCCGGAGATGGAGCAGGGCGGCTAGCGACCGATTGCCGAAGACGCAGGCAGGTCGTCGGGCGACACCCGGCGTGCCGCAAGAGCTGCATGCATTGCGAATGCTTGGTGCAGTTGCGCCAGCCTCGGACCCGGTACTGCCGATCAGCTGCCGAATATCGCCTTGAGACGGCTTGACGGCAGCAACCCGGGAAGTTGGAGGATCTTGCCCGCAGAATCCCTGACGACCGTCACCGGCAAGCCGTGGATGCCGAGACGTTCCGCCAGATCGATATTCGCCGCAAGCCGTCTGGCGGTGGCCGCCGACACCGTTGATTCCGGCTTGATGGGACTGTGGCCGAAGCTGCCTTCGTGCTGAGACAGGGCCCGGGCGGGGCTGGCCGCGTCGAGGATCGCCGCTGCGCGCCCCCGGCTCGCCGGCGCTATCACCGCCAGAACGATTTGGCGTACCTGCACGTCACCGCCAATCAGAAGGGGTTGGATCGCCTGCCAGAGCTGGTGGCAGTAGGGACATTCGGTGTCGGTGAACACATACACGATGCGCGTCGGCTTGACCGAACCCTCCGCAATCCAGCTGGCCTTGGCCAGCTCGGCCCAGATCGATGCATCCCGTGCCGGCGCGCCGGCGGCACCCGTGCCGCCCGGAGGCGCCGACTGCGCCCCTGCAATCGCAATGCTGCCCTTGCCGCCCAGCGGGCGGACCGGCGCCGGATGATCATGGGTGCTGCTGGCGCAGCCGGCCAGCAGGAAT
>JAPHUU010000014.1 GCA_026193555.1 Rhodanobacter sp. | reverse complement strand
TGCGGGCGTGGCGCGGGCAGCGGCTGGCGCGCGTGCTGGAGGCGAAATTCGTGGCGCCGCTGCTGCCGGCGCAGATCGCCCGGCTGCGACTGACGGATGCGGGCGCGCGTGTCCGTTTCGAGATTCATCGTGACGGCGACTTGCTGGCGCGCGGCATGGTCGAGGGTGCGAGATGAGCAACAAGGGACACTGGCAGAGTCGGCCCGAAGGTGGTGGCCGCTTTGCGATCTGGCTGATCCGCACGATTGCGTTGCACGGGGGGCGTCGCATCGGTCGCCTCTGTCTGTATCCGATCACTCTGTACTTCTATGTGCGGCGTGGTCCGGAGCGGCTGGCCTCCCGGCAGTATCTGCAGCGCGTGTTCGGCCGGCCGGCCACGCCGTGGATGGTGCTGAAGCATCTGCATTGCTTCGCCGCCACGCTGCTGGATCGGGTCTACCTGCTGGCACATGGCGAGCAGCCGTTCGAGATCGAGACGCAGGGTCTGGAAATGCTCGACCAGCGGCTGGCCCTCGGTCGCGGCGTGCTGCTGTTCGGTTCGCACCAGGGCAGTTTCGAGGCGCTGCGCGCGGTCGGCGCGCGGCGCCCGAACATGCCGCTGCGGGTGGTGCTGGACAAGCAGAAAACCCCGGCGATGACCGAACTGCTGGAGGCACTGGCGCCGGAGATCGGCAACTGCGTGATCGACGCCGCACAGGACGGTACCTCGATCGCGCTGGCGATGGCTGAAGCCTGTCAGACCGGTGCGGTGGTGGCGATGCTGGCCGATCGCGGCCGCGGTCACGAGGTGCTGCGGCATGCGCCTTTCCTGGGCACGCCGGCGCCGTTTCCGATCAGCCCCTGGCTGCTGGCGCACAGCCTGCAGGTGCCGGTGGTGCTTTGTTTCGGCCTGTATCTGGGCGGCAACCGCTATCGGCTGGTCTTCGAGCCGATGGCCGACCGGGTGCAGATCCCCCGCCACAGCCGCGGTCCGGCACTGGACGCATTGATCGCCGAGTATGCTGGGCGGCTGGAACACTACGTCCGGGTCGCTCCCTACAACTGGTTCAATTTCTATGATTTCTGGCAAGAATCCGGCCGTCTGGCTGCTGCTGATGTTGATGCTGCCGCTGTGGGCGAGCGCGTCAACGCCTGAGGCGGCGCCGACGTCATCAGCGCCGACGCCAGCGACGGCGGCGCTGATTACCGCGCTGGGCCAGCCGGCGCCGGCCCGCACCGCGTTTGCCGAGGCGCGGTTCCTGCACCTGCTGGACCGCCCGCTGGTCGTCTCCGGCGAACTGGCGTGGCTGGGCGGCGACCAGTTGCAGCGGCGCGTGGATCACCCGCGGCAGGAAACCGCCACCATCGCCAACGGCGAGGTGACCCAGCAGCGGGCGGGCCGCAGCCCGCGACATTTCTCGCTGAGCCACGCGCCGCAGTTGCAGGTGCTGCTGGACAGCTTCGTGGCGCTGCTCAGCGGCGATCCGCAACGGCTGCAGCAGGCCTTCGAGATCGAGCATGTCGGCGCCGCATCCGCCGCATGGACACTGACCCTGGTGCCGCGTGATCCCAAGGTCGCCCGGACCGTCGCCAGCATCGTGATCGAGGGCTACGGCAAGCAGTCGCGCTGCATGCATCTGCAGGAGGCCGATGGCGATCTGGCCGTCGATCTGCTCGGCCCGCTGGCCGACAAGATGCCTGCGCAACCCACTCGCGAGGCGCTGCAGGCGCTGTGCCGGGACGCGCGCTGAGCATGCGCCGGAGCGCCCGCGCGACGCTGCTGATCCTGTGGCTGCTGGCATTGGCCGGGCTGGGCTGGATGGTCAGCCAGCGGCTGAAGGTCGGCACCGATCTGCGCAGCTTCATGCCGGCACCGACCACGCCCGACCAGCGTCTGCTGATGGAACAGGTCGGCGACGGCCCGGGTTCGCGTCTGCTGTTGCTGGCGATCAGCCGATCCACGGTGGCGCGGGCCGACTCCGATCGGCAGCTGGCGACGCTGAGCCAGGGTCTGCTCGGCGCGCTGCGTCACGATCCCCGCTACAGCCAGGTGCTCAACGGCAGCTTCGATCTCGGTGCGCTCGATCCCGCCCTGCTCCCTTACCGCTATCTGCTGTCGCCGACGCTGGACACGCAGCCGCTGGACGAGGCCTATCTCGCCGACCAGCTGCAGCAACGGCTGGACGATCTGTCCTCGCCCGCGGCCAGCCTGCTGAAAGGCCTGCTGCCGCGCGACCCCACGCTGGAGACCCTGAAGCTGGCCGAGCGCTGGGCGCCGGCCAAATCGCCCACCCTGCGAGACGGTGTGTGGTTCTCGCCACGAGGCGAGGCCCTGCTGCTGGTGCAGACCGCGGCCGCCGGTTTTGA
>JAPHUU010000144.1 GCA_026193555.1 Rhodanobacter sp. | reverse complement strand
GCGCTCGACAGAGGGCTTCTGCGGCTTGCCGTCTCGCCAGAGGTATAGCCCCTGGCCATCCTTCTTGCCACGCCTGCCGGGCTCGAACGTGGTGTTCAGTCCGGGTGGCAGCTCCAGACCAAGAAATGGAGCCAGCTCCCTGCCGACCGAGGCACATACATCCAGACCGACCGTGTCGGCCAGTTCGATCGGGCCCATCGGCATGCCGAACTTCCTTGCCTCGCGGTCGAGTACCGGGCCGGGCACGCCTTCGCTGTACAGGCGCAGAGCCTCGAGCAGATAGGGCATCAGGATGCGGTTGACCAGGAAGCCGGGCGTGCCCTTGACCGCCACCGGCAATTTGCCGATCGCCTTGCAGAACGCCAGCGCACGCCTTTCGACCAGCGGGTCGAGCCGGTCATGCCGCACGACCTCGATCAGTGGCATCTGCGCCACGGGATTGAAGAAGTGCAGTCCCAGAAAGCGCTGCGGCGCCTTCAGTTCGCTGCGCAAGGTGTTCAACGGAATGCTTGAGGTATTGCTGGCCAGGATTTCGTCAGCCTGGAATTGTGGCTCGATCCTGGCGTACAGCTCGCGCTTGGCCTCGGCGTCTTCGTAGATCGCCTCGATCACCAGATCGGCACTGGCGACACCGTTGCCCTCGACATCGGCACGCAGCCGCAGGCCAGCCTCGGCGACCTTCTCCGGCGTCTTGAGCTTCTTCTCGTAGAGTTGGCGAGCGCGATCCAGCGCCGGCTGGATGAACTTCATCTCGCGATCCTGCAAGGTCACCTCGAAGCCCTTGAGTGCGGACCAGGCGGCGATGTCGCCACCCATGACTCCGGCGCCCACCACATGCACGTGCCTGATGCCGGGGTCGGTACCGCCAGCCTGGGCCTTGAGTCGTTCCTGCAGGAAGAAGATACGGATGAGGTTCCATGCGGTGGGCGTCTGCGCCAGCCTCGCCACCGAGCGCGCCTCCAGCTTCAGGCGCTGCCGGATGTCGCTGCTGCCACGCTTCCATACCTCGATCATGGCGAATGGGGCGGGGTAGTGCTCCTTGCGCACTTTCGCCGCTGTCTGCCTGAGCATCATCGGTGCCAGGATCTGCCGGGCCAGCCAGGTGTTGGTGGCCCAGGCCCTGGCCCGTCGAGCGAACGGTCGTGGGTGAGGGTGGCGCAGCATCATCCGGGCTTGCGCCAGCAGCTCGTCGGCGCCTGCCAGCTTGTCCACCACACCCAGGGCCAAGGCGCGCCTGGCGGACAGCGACCGCCCGGTGAGCATCAGGGGCAGGGCATCGGTGGCGCCGACAAGACGCGGCAGGCGCGCCGTGCCACCCCAGCCCGGGTGGATGCCCAGCATCACCTCGGGCAGCGCGATTCGCGTCCTGTCATCGTCAACGGCAATCCGCTGGTGGCAGGCAAGGATCAGCTCGGTGCCACCGCCCATGCAGGTTCCGTGGATCGCCGCAACGGTGGGGCACGCCAGACGCGCCAGCGACTCGTACACGCGCTGACCGTGCTCGATGTTTTCCAACACGGTATCGTGTCTGGCATATTCCACGAATGCCTTGATGTCGGCACCCACGGCAAAGCCCGAGGGTTTGGCGGAATGGAGGATCACCCCGTTGGGTTTCTCTATCGCCAGACGTTCAACGATCTGCTCCAGTTCGTCCAGGACCGCACGGGAGATGGCGTTGACGCTGCTGTGGGCGCGATCGAGGGTCAGGACGACAATGCCGTCATCCTGCTCGCTGGTCCCCCAGTGATTGAAGCGCAGTCCTTTGAACATCGGAATAGGGGCGTGGTTGGGGGAATCCGAACCATACCTTTCCCTTGTGCCGATTGCGAGATGTGGCGTGCGTGCTTGACCGGAAGGTGATGCAGGTGTGAAATCAGGCTCCCATCGGGAGCCAGCCATTTGGCTTGCATGGTGGAGGAGAGGTACACGGCAACAGCTGCCGTGCTGGACTGGCGTGGCGACGGATGACGGCGCAGCGTGCTGCAAGGGTATCGATGGTGCCCATCGTGGAGTAGCAGCCAGTCGTCGTCACGGATGATTTTCCGAGCAAATACCGCCCGCACTGCGGGACGGAGACAGAATGACTTCCCTGATGGCCTCCGCTCCAACGCAAGCTGGAATCGAGATTTTCGATCGCATCCTGGATGCGAACAGCGGCCTGATCCTGCTCGACAGCAAGGACCCGCAGGCGTTGATCGGTCAGTTCCGGATGATTGCCAGACATACCGGGCAGGCCGTGTATCTGTGGCAGCCCGACACCGGGTTGGGCAGCCTGCGCGATGCGCATGTGCGGGTGCCGGATTGCCAGCGACTCGGCAATGCGCTGCGCTACATGCAGCAGAGCATGCATTTCGGCGTCTATTTCCTGCTGGGGTTGAAGCTGCCATTGTCTGCCATGGACGGCAGCCTGCTGCGTCAGCTGGCACGTGCTCCGAAGGGCCATTTGCGACGTGTTGTGCTGATCGATGCCCCTGGCGCGTTGGCTGAGCATCTGGGTGAACTGGCGGTGCGCCTCGATGGCGGGTACGACAAGCCGCGGCGTCTTCGCTTGCGCGACGGACGATGGCTGGTATGAGGCGGACATGAGCATGAATACCGGCATCCTGGTGGTCGCTGCACAGCGCGACTTGCGCCGCAATGCATTCGACGCGCTTGACCAGGCGGGCTACTCGCACATTCACAGTGCGCGCGATGTGCCGCATGCGGCCATTCTGCTGGACGGAATTCAGTCGTTGCAGCTGATCGTGGTGGTATTTTCCGGAGATCAGCGACAGGCGCAGACGTGTTGCGAACAATTGCGTCGACTGCCCGGCGCGGCCGATGCGCCGCTCATGGCAGTGCTGTCCGAGGACGCCTCTTTCGGTGCTGCAGAGATGCCTTCCGGGGTGCTTGACTGGATCCATGGGACACAGATCAACGCCGAGCTGGTGGTGCGCTGGCAGCGAGCACAGGCCGGGGTGCCTGAATGCCTCCAGACGCAGGAAGAGCCTTTCGACGGTGCTCGGGAGGACTACCGTTTCCTGTTCGACGAAGGCGATCTGGAATGGTTGATTCTCGAGCCTCAGACGAACCGTTTGCTGCAAGTCAGCCCCGCGGTGATCCGGCACAGTCGTATCACCGAAGATCAATGGCAGGGACTGCCGCTGTCCGAGGCGCTGCGTTTTGAAGGCGTGACGTTTGAGCAGGTGCGGGCCGAGGCTGATCGCAACTGGTATCCATGCCAGCGAAAATCTTCGTTGGGTGCGGATCCGGGACAGGCTCGCGTGCGATCCATACGGCATGGAGGGCGCGATGCACTGGCGCTGATGTTCCGCACCGATCGCGCCGATGTGCGGGCCGAAGCTGCCTTGTCCTTGCTGTCACGCATCTTTGCGTCGACCAGCGGCGTCGATGCGCAGATTGCAGCGGCCCAATTGCTGTTTGACGAGATGGGCCTGGACTATCTTGCCATCTGGTCGGCGCGTCCGGACGGCGCCGACGCGCCGGTCCAGCTGCTGCAACTCTGGAATGGAGAAAACGCGGTATGGCCACCGGCCGCCATGCAGAGTTCGCTGCAACTGGTATTAAGCGGAAAATCCATGCTGCATCGCACCGATGGGCATCGCATGGCATCGGTCGATCCACTGCTGCGGCAGCTGGATATGGCGGGATTTTGCGGTATTCCGTTGTTCGACGAACGCCATAGCGTGTTGGGTGCCATGCTGGCCGGCGTTCGCGCTGGTTTTGGCGAGGGCAACATCATCGAGCCGGTACTGCGTTGCGCGGCCGCCCGTTTCGCACAGATTCTGGAGTTGGCACGGACCCGTGAGCAGGGGCGCGCCGAAGGCCTGGTCGATGCGCTGACCGGATTGCCCAACCGGCTGTTGTTCAACGATCGGCTGGATACGATCATCCGCGAGGCGATACGCAATGGCGAGTGCTTCGCCGTGCTGTTTGTGGATATCGACCGTTTCAAGGCGATCAACGATACCTACGGTCACGCTGCCGGTGATCAGGTGCTGCGAGTGGTCACGCAGCGCTTGCGCAGCAGCATCCGTGCCTCCGACACGGTGGGGCGTTATGCCGGCGACGAATTCACGGTCGCATTGCGGCACATCGTGAAGAACGATGACGTGTCGAGGGTGGCCGAAAAAATCGTGCAGGTGATGCAGGCACCGCTGTATCTGGATGACGGTACCGAATTGCACGTAACCGTTTCGATGGGCCTGAGCTTTTTCCCGGATGACGCGGGTGACGCAGAGACCCTGCTCAAGCACGCCGACGAGGCGATGTACTGCGCCAAGCGTCTGGGACGCAACAATTGCCAGATCTACGAGGTGAGTCCCGAGTACACGCAGGAACACGGCATGGCGCTGAGAACCCGGTTGCGTCATGCCGAACGCAATGGTGAGCTGCGGGTGGTCTACCAACCGCAGGTGAATACCTCCAGCGAGGATATCGTCGGCATGGAGGCGCTGGTGCGCTGGGAGCATCCGGAGCTGGGGCTGGTCAGCCCTGCGGTGTTCATTCCACTGGCCGAGGAGACCGGCTTGATCGTCTCGATCGGGGAGTGGGTCTTGCGCACGGCCTGCCGTCAGGCAAGGGAGTGGGAGCAGCGTTATAGGCTGCGTCTGCGCCTGGGTGTGAATCTGTCTGCCGTGCAACTGATGAGCCGCAGCTGCTCGACACAGTCACCCGGGCGCTGCGCGAAACCGGTCTGGATCCCACCCTGCTGGAACTGGAGATTACCGAGAGCATCAGCATCAAGGC
>JAPHUU010000342.1 GCA_026193555.1 Rhodanobacter sp. | reverse complement strand
GCGAGAAGTCCCAATGGTCGATATCCGCGTACAGCCGGTACTGCTTCCCCTGGCCGAACTTCAGCTGGCTGCGCACGTAGCCGTTGAACGCGGCGACATAGGCCGAGCTGATCGCCGAGGACTGCGGATCGTATTCGGAAGCCTTGCCCATCGGATCGATCGAGGGGCCGGAGAAGCGCGTATCGAGACGGCCAGTGGTGATGTCGCCGCTGGCCTGCAACTCGTGCTCGAACATGCCGCCGGTGACCCGCAGGTTCGCCTTCAGCAGATAGGCCACCGGCAGGCCTGTGTACTGGTGCAGCTTCTGGGCCACCGCCTGCTTCTGCGCATCGCCGAGGCGCGAACCGGCCATCAGTGCCTGCGCATAGTCGCCCATCGCGTACTGCTCCACTTCCTTCAGGAACGGCTCCAGCGCGGCCGGCTGCTGCGGCAGCTTGTGATGGTAGAACGCGGTGGCTGCATAGGTCGGCAGGCCCAGCTCGTACGGCAGGTCGATGCCGGGATTGAACTCGGGACCGTCGATGCTGGTATCGAAGCTGAGTATCTGCGAGAGCAGGATCACGCCGTTGAGGTCGACGCTGTCCTCGTTCTCCAGGATGTTGGCCACCACCGCCGAACGGGTGGTGCCGTAGCTTTCGCCGAACAGGTACTTGGGTGAATTCCAGCGGCCGTACCTGGACATGAACTGGGTGATGAACTGGGCGAACGCATGCCCGTCGCCGTCGACACCGTAGATCGCCTTCTTGCGCTCCTTCATCTGCGCCTCGCGCTTGGTCTTGTCGGCATCATCGGCGATCAGCCGGCTGAAGCCCGCACCGGGCGCGTCGATGAACACCACGTCGGAGGCGTCGAGCAGGCTGTAGTCGTTGTTGACCAGCTGGTACGGCGCGGCCGGCGTGTGGCTGTCGTCGGCGGTCACCACCCGCTTCGGACCAAATGCGCCCATGTGCAGCCAGATCGTGGCCGAGCCGGGGCCGCCGTTGTAAATGAAGGTGACCGGCCGCTTCGCCGCGTCCGCGCCCTTCTTGAAGTAGGCGACGTAGAACATGCTGACCTGTGGCTCGTCCTCCTTGTCGCCCGTGCCGTGCAGCACCAGCGTACCGGCCACCGCCTTGTAGTCGATCCGCTTGCCCTCGACCGACACCGTGCCCTCGCTGGTCGATGATTGCGGCTGCACCAGCGCCGTTGCCGGCTCGGACTTCGCGGCGGGCTTGGCCTTGTCGTCTTTCTTGTCGGGGCTGGCCAAGACGACCGAGCTGAGCAGCAGCGCGGCAAGCGCGGCGGCGAGGGGTAGTTTGCGCATGGGGACGATCCTGGGTGAGCGGAGCACCGTGGCCCCGGGGAACTCGCAGGATAGGCCTCGCGCCAGCCACTTTCATATCCCGGAAGTCATTTCGGCATGCCGGCCTGCGGCCTCTGCAGGTGCGGGTCGGCACCGCTGTCGGCTGAATGCCGCAACATTGGGGTTTTGCGACAACGGATTCGAAGCGAAGCGCACTGCCGGAAACCTCGATTCACATCGCGTTGAATTCAGCACGATCCAGTCGATGCGGGCAGTTCTGGACGGTGTCCACCGTGCCGGCAGCAGCCCGGCAGGCCACAACCTCTCACCCAATGGACATCCACGAGGCAGGGGGCATCCACGTCGCCGCCCATGCAGGGACCGCTTCGACCGGCATCGGTTTTGCGATGACGTAACCTTGCAGCTGCCGGCATCCCAGCGCGACAAGCAGCGCTCCCTGAGCCTCCGTCTCGACCCCCTCGGCGATCACGGCAATGCCGAGCAGTCGTGCGGTCGTGATGATGCCCGCGGCTATCGCCGTGTTTCGCGAATCCAGCAGGATGTCGCGCACGAAGCTCTGGTCGATTTTCAGCGTGTCCGCATCCATCTGCTGGATATGGCTGAGCGAGGCGCTGCCGGTTCCGAAATCGTCCAGGCTGACGTTCACACCCATGGCCCGGCACTCATCAATGACCAGACGCGCTCTGGCAGGATCGAGCAGCGGGCCGGTTTCGGTGATCTCGATACCCAGAAACGAGGCGTCGATTTTCGAATGCATGGCAAGCGCCTCGTGAAGATCGGCAATGAAATCCGGGTGCATCAGGTGACGCGTACTGATGTTCACCGCCACTGGCAGCCGCATGCCTTGGTCGAGCCAGGTTTCACTGGCCTGCAAGGCCGTGTGCAGGACATGGCGCCCGATCGGGCGCGCGAGCCGGGCATCATCGAGGGTACTGTGGAACAGCGCCGGCGGCAGCAAGCCGAGCGCGACATCGCGCAGCCGCAGCAGCGCCTCCGCACCGATCACCCGAGCACCGCCGGATGCGGCATCGATGGCGACGATCGGCTGAAAATGCAGTACCAGTCCGCCGTCATCAAGCGCCTTTGCAACGCGTGCCTTCATCGTGCGCTGCTCCGCATCCACCAGTTCGATCGCCGCGGAATAACGCTGATCGCGGTCGCGGCCCTTGTCCTTGGCCTTGTACATGGCGATGTCTGCGTGGCGCGTGAGCGTCTCCGCATCCGCGTCATCCTGTGGGTACAACGTCCAGCCCAGGCTGGCGGACAGGCGCAGCACCTCGGCGCTCAATGACATGGGCTGGCGAAGCGCTTCCAGCAGACGGATGGTCAACCTGCGCATCTCCTGCTCGCCGCCAAGGTCGGCAAGCATGATGGCGAACTCATCTCCGCCGAGCCGGGCGACGACATCGCACTCGCGCAAGCTGCATCCGATCCGGCGCGCCACTTCCTTGAGGACCTCGTCCCCGGCAGCATGTCCAAGATGATCGTTGACGTGCTTGAAGCCGTCCAGATCCAGCACCGCGACCGCCACCATGGTCTGATGGCGGCGTGCTTGACTCCGGCCACGTTCGAGCAGCTCGAAGAACAACCGGCGATTGGGCAATCCGGTCACCGAATCGTAGTAGGCGAGCCGCTCCAATGCGGCCTTCTGCGCCTTGCGCTCGGTGATGTCGATGAGATGCCATACGCGACCGTGCGATTGGTCGTCGATCATGATCGGCGTAAAGCTTCGCAGATACGTGCGCTCGCCGCTGATCACGATTTCCTCGACATCCACGGGGTCATTGCGCTGGAGAATGTTGCGGATGCGCGCGAGCTCGCGATCCGGGTTCGCGTAGGCCATGCGCGTCTTCTCGTCGAACGCGGTCGAGGACAGTCCGATCAACCGCTCGGGTGCCTCGACAAGATCGAACATCCGGCACAACGTCGCATTGCAGAACTGCACGCGTTCGGTCGCATCCATCACCAGCACGCCCGCATACCTGCTGGCAAGGATCGCCTGAAAGCGGCGCAGGTTCAGCTTCAGCTCCTGCTCGGCCACGCCTTGTGCGTTGCGTGCCCGCAGGCGCTCCAGACCCATGCTCAGCTCTTGCGCCATCTCTGCGAAGATCATGGTCTCGGTGTTCGGGAATGCATCCTCTAGATCCGCACCG
>JAPHUU010000409.1 GCA_026193555.1 Rhodanobacter sp. | reverse complement strand
CATTGGTTGCTTTTTGTCCGTCTGAGCCTTTTTGCCCTGTTGTCGTCCATCTGCGCCCGCTTGTCGCAGGCACAGGGAAGGGCGCTTTTCGACCAGAGCCACTCAGACGATGACGTTGGCGATGGCCGGATCGCTGCGGCTGGCGCGCCCGGTTTCCACATGGCCGGCCAGGCGGCGAAGAAAATGTGGGTCGGCAGGACAGCTGATGGCGAACTCGTACCAGTGATCCTGTGCGTCGAGGTTCCAGGCACTGACCACGGTGGATGACGGCGGCACGCTGAGTTCGTGTGGCGGCGACGGCGCATAGCGGTTGGAAATGCGGCACTGGCAAGGTGCGTCCCCGGCATTGCTCAGCCTCAGCAGCAGGCGTTGCGTGACGGCATCGTAGCTGGCGTCGACTTCCAGCTGCACGGCAGCGCTGCTGCTCGCGCTGCCGCCATAACCGCGAAGGAAGCCGTTGGGGCCGTGGATCGCAAGCTCGTAACGGTTATCGGATACGGCGCCGAGCGGCCACAGGTCATCCAGCCGGTCACCCGCACCGAGGGTGTAGAAGCGCGGATCGATGCGACCATCCGCGGCATAGGCGTTGAGTGATACGCCTACCGTGCCGCGGTTGTTGAACACCAGGCGCAGTCCGCGCTCACGCCGGACCTCGGCGGTGACCTCGAAGTCGTAGGGAAGCGCGCACGCCGACCGCTGTCCCGGTTCCTGTTGCGGCATCGACTGCGGTGAGGGTGGCTGCGGCTCCGCCAGGTGCTGAGTGGCATCGGCCAGGGCTGCCGTGGCCGAGGTGTCGGGCAGCTGCGGCCAGTCCGGTTCGCTGTGGTCGAGGTCCAGGCAGCTGGTGAGATCGCCGGCCACCGCTCGACGCCAGGGGCTGATGTTGGGCTCGTGCACGCCGAAGCGCTGCTCGAGCAGCTGGATCACCGAGGTATGGTCGAACACCTGCGAGTTCACCTTGCCACCACGGCTCCAGGGTGAGATCACCAGCATCGGTACGCGCGGTCCCAGTCCCACAGGCACGCCCTGGTAGCTTTCGCCGGTGGTGTCGATCGTGCTGCGCCCCATCGACTCATCCAGTGCCGGAAGCGGTGGCGGCACGTGATCGAAAAAGCCGTCGTTCTCGTCGTAGCAGAGCAGGAATACAGTTTTCGCCCAGACCTCGGGCCGTGCTGCCAGCGCCTCCAGCAGGCGCGCGATCATTGATGCGCCATATGCCGGCGTGGCGCGGGGGTGCTCGCACATGATGTAAGGCGGGACGATCCAGGAGACCTGCGGCAGCGCGCCGCTGTCGATGTCGCGGGCGAATTGCGCCACCAGATGCTCGCCGCGCGAAGCCTTGGCATTGTCCAGGGTTGACCCCTCCGCCCATGCACGGCCGCGCTGGTACAGCGGCGAGTCGAGTGAAAGGTCACGAAATGCGCTGAAAAACTGCATCGTGTTGTCGCCGAAGTTGTCAAATTCTTGATAGACCTTCCAGCTGACCCCGGCCCGCTGCAGACGTTCGGCATAGTTGGTCCAGGCGAATCCCTTGAAGTCGGCACGGTCGCGCGACATCGGCGCCGTCCAGTTGCCGTCATCAATGTTGTCGATCACCTGCTTGCCGGTGTCGCCCACACTCAGCCCGCTGGTGCCGCTGAACAGGAACATGCGGTTGGGGCTGGTCGGGCCGAAGATCGAGGCATGGTAGCCATCGCACACGGTGAAGGCGTCGGCCAGCGCGTGGTGAAACGGGATGTCGTCGCGGGTGAAATAGCCCATGGTGTTCGGGGTTTTCTGGGTCACCCATGCGTCATGGTTTTTCCAGAGTTCATGCGAGCCTTTCCAGTCATGGTTGAGGTCGTGCATGGTCTGCGCGCAGGTGTTGTGGATGTCCAGATGAAACGGCAGCACATAGTCCGCAACCGCCGGCGACGAGGGCTGGTACCAGACCGGCCTTCCGCTGGGCAGTTGCAGCGGACGCGGATCGCTGAAGCCGCGCACGCCATGCAAGGTTCCGAAGTAGTGATCGAACGAGCGGTTCTCCTGCATCAGGATCACCACATGCTGGATGTCCTGCAGCGTGCCGGTGACGCGCGCCGGCTCCACTGCCAGCGCCCGGCGGATGACCGGCGGTAGCATTTGCCCCGCCGCCAGGCTGGCAGCGACCCATGCCGAATGGCGAAGAAAGTCACGACGATTGCGGTCGACCATTTGCTGCTCCGTGAGCAAGCCCCGCGCAGCCTGTGGCGCGGTCGTGATGCACAGATCACGTCGCGCGCGGTGCGCAGGGCAGAAAAGAGAACGGACCGCCATGTCCGGGACATGACGGTCCGCGCAGGCAGCTACCGCGTGTTCAGAGGTTCGCCTTGATCGAGAACACCGCCGTGCGTCCCGGGGCGATGAAGTAATAGCCCGGCGTGCCGGCCGAATCGACCGTGCCCAGATAGCGCCGATCCATCAGGTTGGTGACGTTCAACATCAGATCCACCGACTTGATCGCACGTTGCTCAGCAGCGAACCCGATGTGATAACCGGCGTAGGCGTCGATGGATACGTAGGACGGCAGTTTTTCGGTGTTGTCGATGGTGCCGTAGCGGCCACCCACGTACTTGCCCGAGATGCCGGTCTGGAAGCCGTCGGTGGTGTGGTAGTTGGCCGACAGCGCCAGCATGCGGGCGGGCTGCCCGGCGACCTTGTTGCCGGCCTTGATGCCGTTGACGTTGCCCAGATAGGTCGAGTCGTTGAACGTGGCCGAGGCGTACAGATCCATGTTCGGCGAGGCTTTCCAGTTCGCGATCGCCTCGACACCCTTCGACTGCACGCCACCGACGTTGACGTAGGTGCCAGCGGTGCCGATGGTGTAGTTGATCTGCGTCACGCCATCGCTTTGCGGGTTGATGAAGGTGATTTGGTTGGCAAAGCGCACGTGGTACACAGACAGGCCGAGCGACAGATCATTGGAGCTGTAGCGGTAGCCGGCATCGATGTTGAGCGAGGTTTCCGGCTTGACGTGGCTGATGTCGGTACCGACGGCGGCCGCCTGCAGCACACCGTCAGGTACCGGCGAGAAGTTCTTGGTCACGCTGGCGTAAAGCTGCGAGCGATGGTCAAGGTGATATACCGCACCGAGCGACGGCAGCAGGCCCGAGTCGCTGTTGAGCGTGGCGAACTGGGTGCCGCTGTTGATCTCGTCCTTGCCGCTCAGCGAGACCAGGTACTTGCTGACGCCGGCGGTGATGTCGACCGGACCGAGATGCACCTGGTCCTGCGCATAGAACTTGCGGGTGTTGGTGGTGAGCAGCTGGTCGAACTGCTTGTAATACGCCGGGCGGGCATAGTTCCAGCTCACCGTCGGATCGGTCACCGCATACCACACGCGACCGTTGATACGATCGAGGTTCTCCAGCCACAGGCCCGCTTCCAGGTTGTTCATGCCAACCTGCCACTTGCCCTTGCTGATGAAGCCGTAGCGATTGTTCTTGTACAGGCTCTGACGGAAGCTGCTGGCGGGCGTGGCGCCAGCGGCATAGCAGGTTGCATCGTAGGGATTGGCACAGCCAGCGGATACCGCCAGTGGCTGGCCGCTGGCGTCGACGAAGAACACCTTGCTGAAAGCCCCGCCCGGAGCCGGACGGTTGTTTGTCAGTGCGCCGGCGCCATCCACACCGAACAGCTGGTACGGCGGCAGCCAGCCACCCGAGCCCTTCATGTACTGGAAGTACGGATAGAACTCCACGCTGCTGGTGTCGCTGGGCGTGTAGTCGAAACGCACGCCGGCCAGTGCATTCTGGCGCACGGTGTTCCATGGCTCGACGAAGTTCTGGTCGATGTACGGCTTGCCGGTCCAGTTCCAGTTCAGGTGATCCCAGTTCGGATCCTGCTTGAACTGCGCCAGGGTGACGCTGTTGTAGTTGTTCTCGTAGGTGTCATCCCAGGACAGGCGCGCCGTCATGGTCAGCGAATCGGTGAGGTAGCTGATCAGCTTGCTGTCCAGATGAATGCGGCTGGTATGGCCGTTGGAGCCAGAGCCGATCCAGCGCTTGTTGTCGGTGTTGGAGAAGCTGACGTAGGCGTAGGTGTTGTCATTGAACAGCGCGCCGGTGTCGTAGCGCACGAACTCGCGCTGCGCGTTCCAGGAGCCGGTGGAATAGTTGATCGCCACCGCGCGCTTCATCGCCGGGTCGATCGACGCGTAGTTGATCGTGCCGCCGAGCGCCTGGCTGGACGGCGAGGCGATGTCCGCCGTGCCCTGCGACACACTGACCGTGCGCATGTTCTCGGAGTCGAGGAAGCGGTTCGGCTTGGCACCGCCACCGTAGCTGGTGGCGCCGTTGGGCAGTCCATCCACGGTGAAGCCCAGCTGGCCCTGGGTGAAGCCGCGCATGGTGATGCCGACCGACCAGTCGTCGCTGCCGAACACGCCGCCCGGGGTGACATTCACGCCCGGCAGCAGGTTGACGGCATCGACGATGCTGGTCAGCGGCGCCGACAGCTTCGTCAGCACCGGCGGCAGCTCGTTGTTGGTGAAGGATACCGGCTGACCGGTGACCACCACGGCTTGCAGCGTCTTGCTGTCGGCGGTCCTGGCGCCATGCTTCCCGTCCCTGGCGTGCGTCGTGGTGCCATCTGCAGCGCCCGCCGGAGCGGAGCCGCTGCTCCCGTTGGGGACGGCATGTGCCAGTGCAGCAGGTGCCAGCAGGGCCAGCATCACCACGGCGGGAATCTTATTCATGCGCAACATCGGGTGCCCCTTTGAGGATCGTAAAAAGCGCCATTCTGGGTCGGCATCACGAAGGTTTAACGTCAGTGTCGAGACGGTTTGATGACGCCGCGGATCAACTCCGTCTTGCCATGCAGCCGGTACCTCGGCAGCGCCATATCCGGCGTTTCCCGGTATCCGTCAGGAATGGAATTCCGAGCGGCGGGGGCTGCCAGAAATCGGTGCTGGTTCGGTCCGGAGTCGTCGAAACAGGCCCGGATCCCGCCCACCCGATGCCATTGCCGGCGCTCCCCGGTGAAGCCTCACTCGGTGGCGGGCAGAGCGCTGCCGTTGTCGTGTTGTCCGTGCAGACCGGCCTGCGGCAGTGAGAGGTGTGACTGGAAGCCGTGGTGGGCCGATGTCGGGGCGTGCTGTCGACGCCTGCTGGCAGGGAGCCGCATCGATGCGCCGATCGCCGCGGCGAGTCTGTGGCTGTTATCGACGTATCATCTGGCCTTGTGGTGGATCGCCCGTTCGGTGCAGCGGCGCGACACGTTGGCTGAGGCGGGGGCTTCGAATTGAACACGCAGGAACTGATCATCACCTGGGCGACACCGTTCTTCTTCCTGCTGATCGGGATCGAACTCATCGTGGCGCGGCTGCGCGGCCGGCGCGCTTATCGCAGCAACGACAGCATCAACAGCATCGGCCTGGGGGTGATGTCGCAGATCGCAGGGGTGTTTCTCAAGCTGCTCACGTTGGGCATCTATGCCTGGTGCGTGGAGCATCTGGCGCTGTTCGCCTTGCCGGCCGGAAGCCCGTGGGTGTGGGTCAGTGGCCTGCTGCTGTACGACTTCCTGTACTACTGGCTGCATCGGATGGGGCACGAGGTGAACGTCCTGTGGGCCGCGCATGTGGTGCATCACCAGAGCGAGGAATACAACCTCTCCACCGCGCTGCGCCAGACCAGTACCGGCGGCCTGCTGGGCTGGGTGTTCTACCTGCCGATGGCCGTGCTGGGCTATCCGCTCCAGGTGTTCGTGGTGATCGCGCTGATCGACCTGCTGTACCAGTTCTGGGTGCATACCGAGCAGATCGGCAAGCTGGGCTGGTTCGATCGCGTGTTCTGCTCGCCGTCCAATCATCGCGCCCATCACGCCACCAACGACTGTTATCTCGACCACAACTACGGCGGCATCCTGGTCCTGTGGGATCGCCTGTTCGGTACCTTCGTCGAGGAGGATGACCGCGAGCCGCCGGTCTATGGTACGCGCTCGCCGCTGCGCAGCTGGAATCCGCTGTGGGCGAATGTCGAGGTGTACTGGGCCACGGCGGTGGAGGCGCGGCGCGCGACGCGCTGGCGCGACAAACTGCAGATCTGGTTCCGTCGACCCGGCTGGCGCCCGACCGAGGTGGCGGCGCGCTGTCCCCGGCCGGACTACGACATCGGCCGCGCAATCTACGATCCGCCGATGCCGTCCGCACTGGCCGCCTACTGCCTGGTGCAGTTTGCCCTGCTGCTGGGCATGGCCACGCATTTTCTCGGCCTCACTGCACACGCCAGTCTCGGCACGCTGCTGGCCTATGGGCTTTACATGGTGGCCAGCCTCAGCGTGATCGGCGCGCTGATGGAAAGTCGTCGCGCAGCGTTCTGGCTGGAAGGCGCGCGCACGCTGCTTACCGCCATGCTGCCGCTGCTGCTCGGTCGCTGGTTCGGGGTGGATCACCTGACTACCCATGCCGCGCTGGCCTTGCTGGTGGTATTTGGCCTGAGTGCGTTGCTGCTGCCATGGCTCGGCGGCAAGCGCGTGACCGCGGCGGATGCACCGAAACAGCAGGTGCCCGGTTGAGTCGCCGCCGGCAAGCCGGCTGATCCGGCCGCCCGGAATTTCACGCGAACTCCCATGCGCCCAGTCGCGGTGGGTGCGTCATTCGTCCAGCCACGTGAGGCGGGTGGGTCGTGCCGTGGCGGTGGCGCTCGATCCGTGGTGTATTTTATATAGACGTATGGACGTCCATATGAGAATGCCTGGCGCGGCTGTCGGGACGTAATCTGCGCGACTTGTTATGATCGGGGTTGATTTCAAGGGGGTTCAGCATGGGTTTCTTCAGCAAACTGGTGCGTCACAAGTCGGTCGAGCAGCTGCAGGCGGAGGCCGGCAGCAGCGGCGATTTCCGCCGTGTACTGGGGCTATGGCAACTCACCGCGATCGGCGTCGGCGCGATCATCGGCGTCGGTGTGTTCGTGCTGGCCGGCCAGCAGGCGGCCGCCAATGCGGGTCCGGCAGTCGTGCTCAGCTTCCTTGTGGCCGGCCTGGGCAGCGGCTGCGCCGCACTGGCCTATGCGGAGTTCTCCGGCATGATTCCGGTCACCGGCAGTGCCTATACCTACAGCTACGCGGTGCTGGGCGAACTGTTTGCCTGGATCATCGGCTGGGATCTGCTGATCGAGTACGCGCTGATCGTCGGCGTGGTGGCGATCGGCTGGTCCGGCTACGTGCAGGCGCTGCTGGAACAGGTCGTCGGCGTGCACCTGCCGGCCTGGGCGCAGGGCGCCTACGATCCGTCCCATCCGGAAAACGGCAAGGTGTTCAACGTGATCGCGGCCGCGATCACCTTGCTGATCGCCTGGATGCTGACGGTGAAGACCGAGTGGGGCGCGCGGGCCAACACCGCGATCGTCACCATCAAGGTGATCGGCGTGGCGCTGGTGATCGGCGTGGGCGCGTTTTACGTGAACCCGGCCAACTGGCATCCGTTCATCCCCGCGGCGATCACCACCGACGGGCTGACCCACTTCGGCTGGGGCGGCGTGCTGGCGGCATCGAGCATCGTGTTCTTCGCCGTGTTCGGCTACGACACCCTGACCACCGCCGCGGAGGAGTCGCGGAATCCGCAGCGCGACCTGCCGCGCGCCGTGCTGCTGTCGCTGGCGGTGTCGATGGTGCTGTACATCCTGGTGTCGCTGGTGCTGACCGGCATGGTGCCCTACCAGCAGCTGGCCGGACCGGCGCCGGTCGACGCGGCGTTCAAGGCGCTGGGGCTGAACTGGGTGCGAGGGATCATCTCGGTGGCGGCGATCGCCGGCATCACCAGCGTGATGTTTGCCTTCATGCTGGGTGCGGCGCGGATCTGGTTCGCGCTGGCGCGCGACGGGCTGCTGCCGAAATGGTTCGCCCACGTGCATCCGAGGTACGGCACGCCGGCGCGCCCGACCATTATCCTGGGCGCGTTCACGGCCCTGGTCGCCGGTTTCCTGCCGATCGGCGAGGTGGCCGAGCTGGTCAACATCGGCACGCTCGCCGCGTTCATCATCATCTGCGGCTCGGTGCTGCTGCTGCGCATCCGCAAGCCGGATCTGGAGCGGCGTTTCCGCACGCCGGCACTGTGGCTGGTGGCCCCCGTCGGCATCGTGTTCTCGCTGTTTCTGATCATCGGCTGGCCGTGGTTCAGCGATGGCCACTTCCTGCTGCTCGGCGGCCTGCCGATGATCACCATCTGGCGCTTCATCGTGTGGATGGCGCTGGGACTGGTGGTCTATTTCAGCTATGGCATCCGCCACAGCAAGCTGGCCGCTTCCGACGTGTCCTGAGTCTGTTCAGGGCAGCATTTCAGCCATGACCACCCGGTCGCGGCCGTCGCGCTTGGCCCGGCGCATCGCCTGGTCCGCGCGTGCCAGCAAGGTTTCGATGCCTTCGCAGAAGCCCGGAGCGCACTCGGCGATGCCGATGCTGACGGTCAATGGGCCGCCCGGTTGCTCGCTGGCGCGCACGGCCAGCCGCAATTGTTCGGCGCGGACGCGGGCCTGCTGCTGATCGACGCCCGGCAGCAGCATGGCAAACTCCTCGCCACCGATGCGGCCGATCAGGTCGGCATCACGCACATGTGCACGCAGGCTGTTGGCCAGCGCGACCAGTGCCGTATCGCCGGCAGCATGACCGTGTTTGTCGTTGATCTGCTTGAAGTGGTCGGCATCCAGGAACAGCATGCATGCTGGCTGCTGCTGGCCGCACACATGGTCCAGCGCGAGTCGCCCCATTTCGAGAAAGCGGTTGCGCAGCAGCAATCCGGTCAGTCCGTCGGTAGTGGCACGCTCATGCAGCAGGCGTTCCAGCTGAAACTGTTCAAACAGCGTGCGCGCCATGAAGGTCCGCAACACGAGCGCCAGCGCAATGGAGATCGCCATGTAGACGGCGTACTGCATGAT
>JAPHUU010000094.1 GCA_026193555.1 Rhodanobacter sp. | reverse complement strand
TTCGTGGTGTTCGTGCTGATCTGGCTGATTCCGTCGTTGCAGACGCTGGCGATGCTGGACTGGCGTGTCTACCGCTTCATGAACTGGACGATGCTGATCAGCGGCTTTGCCTACTGGGCGCTGGTACTTGACCATCGCCCGCATCCGCCGGGGCGGATGGTGGTCGGCATGCGCGTGCTGTCGCCAGCGATCACCATGACACCGCAAATTCTGGCCGGTGCGATCGTGACGTTTTCCAGAACCGACCTGTACCCGATCTTCGAGATTTGCGGTCGCGCATTCACCTTCAACGTGCTCACCGGGCAATTGCTCGGCGGCTTGATTACCTGGGTGCCGGCCGCCCTGATCGAATCGATCGGTGGCCTGATGGCCCTGCGTCACTGGCTGCGTCTGTCGCGCGATGGTCGCCTTCCCCGGCGCGCAGTGGCAGGGCCGTCGCCAGCGATGAGGGTGACAACAACGCGGGACTGAACTTCAGCCGTGCCTCAGTGGGTGCCGGTGGCAACGGGGTGCGACTTGGCATCGTGTTTCATTGGCGGCATCGCGTGCTCCGGCTTCCCGTCGCCCGCGTCGAGCGCGTTGGCCGGGCGCGCCACGAAATCGGTCGGCAGGGTGCTGCCATCGCTGAACTTCAGCGTCAGTCGCACGATGTCGCCCGGGTTTACCGGAGTGGCCGCATTCATCAGCATCAGGTGATAGCCCGCCGGTGCCAGCACGGCCTTGCCGCGGGCCGGCACGGTCAGTGAATCGACCATCGCCATTCGGCTCATGCCGCCCTGCATCGAGCTCTTGTGCAGCATCACCTCGGCGTACACCGCACTGCTGGCGCCGATCAACGCCACCGGCCGGTCACCCTGGTTTTCCAGCGTGACATAGGCACCAGCCGGCAGGCTGCCCGGCAGCACCCGGATCCAGGCGTGGCTGGCGTGCACATGGTCGGCGGCGCTGGCGTGTACGGCGCTGGCCAGCAGCAGGCCAGCCAGCAGCGTGAAGGCTCGATGTGACTTCATGGGGTCGCTCCGTTGCTCAACAGCAGGTGCAAGTCATGGACGAGATCGTCCTGCGAGTCGGCCGGCGTGGACAGCACGCGCGGGTTGCCGCCGCGATCGAACACGTAGATCGCGGAGCTGTGGCTGACCTCGTAGTTGCCGTCGCTGCTGGCCGGCTCGCGGGTGAAAGCCGAACGGTAGCGCTTGACCAGGGTCTCGATGGCGCCTGGGCTGCCGGTCAGGCCGACCGCACGGGGATCAAATGCGTTGACGTAAGCATGCAGCACCTGGGGGGTATCGCGGCCAGGGTCGACGGTGACAAACAGGATGCGCGCGCCATCTGCGAGCTTGCCCAGTCGCTGCATCACGACGTGCAGATGGGCCAGGGTCAGCGGGCACACGTCCGGACAATGCGTGTAGCCGAAATACAGCAGCACCACCTTGCCGCGATAGTCGGCGGCGGACACCGCTTTGCCGTTGTCGTCGGTGAGCTGGAACTCGAGCGGGGGCATGTGCCCGCTGACATCGGTCAGCTTGAACGGCAGCGGCGCCGGGCGCTGGCAGCCGCCAAGGGACAGGCTGGCGACCAGCAGCAGGATCGCGACAAGAAATGCAGGGCGTGACTTCATGCAAGAATTCCAGACTTCCAAGCGGGCAAGCATACGACACCGCTTGCTCACGACAGTTCGATCATCGAGGAATCCGGCCATGCTGCGACAAACTGCCCACCGACGCATGGGCCTGCTGGTGGCTGCTGCAGGCGCCAGCGCCGTCTTGCTGGGCGCGTTCGGCGCGCATGCCCTGCGCGGCGTCTTCGACGCGCGCAGCAACGAGCTGTGGCACACCTCGGTGAACTATCACGTCTGGCATGCGCTGGCCCTGGCGCTGGCGGTGGGATTGGGGCGCGGCCGCAGCGGGAAGGTGGCGGGCCTCGCCTTTGCCATCGGCATCGCGCTGTTCAGTGGCAGCCTGTACGCGCTGGCGCTCGGTGCGCCACGCTGGACCGGCATCATCACGCCGTTCG
>JAPHUU010000221.1 GCA_026193555.1 Rhodanobacter sp. | reverse complement strand
GTTCAAGCACAGAACTACCCACGCACGCGGATGGCACGCCCCCCGTTCCCCGTTCCCTGCGACCGAAGGAAGCCCCCTTTTCGGGATTCCCCGCCATCAATCGAATGATCCCACGAACGAGTCCGGCGCGTAATTCTCGAACTTGGTGTAGTGGCCGAGGAAGGTCAGCTTGCAGGTGTCGGTGGGACCATTGCGCTGCTTGCCGATGATGATTTCGGCCATGCCCTTGTCCGGCGATTCCTTGTTGTAGTACTCGTCGCGGTAGATGAACATGATCACGTCGGCGTCCTGCTCGATCGCGCCGGATTCGCGCAGGTCGGACATCATCGGGCGCTTGTCGGCGCGCTGTTCCAGCGAACGGTTCAACTGCGACAGGGCCATCACCGGCACGTTCAACTCCTTGGCGAGTCCCTTCAGTGAACGCGAGATTTCTGAAATCTCGGTGGCGCGATTCTCCTTGTTGCCGGGCACCTGCATCAACTGCAGGTAATCGATCACGATCAGGCCAAGCCCGCCATGTTCGCGATGCAGCCGGCGCGAACGCGAGCGCAACTCGACCGGCGACAGGCTGGGCGTGTCGTCGATGAAGATCTTCGCCTCGGACAGGATCGAGATGGCGTTGGAGACGCGCGGCCAGTCTTCCTCCTGCAGGTCGCCGTTGCGCAGGTGCTGCTGGTGGATGCGCCCGACCGAGGAGATCAGGCGGAACGCCAGCTGCGAGGAGGACATCTCCATCGAGAACACCACCACCGCCTTCTTGCTGCGCAATGCGGCAGTCTCGGCGATGTTCAGCGCAAACGCGGTCTTGCCCATCGAGGGACGCGCCGCCACGATGATCAGATCCGATGGCTGCAGGCCGGAGGTGAGGTTGTCCAGGTCGTTGAAGCCGGTGGTGATGCCGGTGAGCTGGCCACGGTTTTCGTAGCGCTCGTGCAGCAGGCGGAAGGCATCCTTCACCGCCTCGCGCATCGAGACGGAATCCTTCTTGCCGCGCGCACCGGATTCGGCGATGTGGAACACGCGCTGCTCGGCACTCTCCAGTACTTCCTGCACGCTCTTGCCTTCGGGCCGGTAGCCATCCTCGGTGATCGAGGTACCGGCATCGATCAACTGGCGCATCACCGACTTCTCACGCACGATCTCGGCGTACGCGGCGATGTTCGCCGCGCTCGGCGTGCTGTTGGCCAGCTCGATCAGGTAGCTGGCGCCGCCGACCATCTCGGCCAGGCCATTGCTCTCGAACCAGTCGCCCAGAGTCACCGCGTCGCAGGGCATGCCCTTGTTCGCCAGCTCGTTGATGGCGCGCCAGATCAGCCGGTGATCCTTGCGGTAGAAGTCCAGCTCGGCCAGTCGGTCGGCGACCTTGTCCAGCGCATCCGGTGCCAGCATCAGGCCACCGAGCACCGCCTGTTCGGCGTCGATCGAATGTGGCGGAACCCGCAGCGCCTCGATCGCGGAGGATGAGGATTTGCGTTCGGGCACGAAGGACATCGACTTACCTCACAGGAAAACGGGCAGCACGCCGACGCCGCCGGACTGACTGCACTGGCGCCCATCATACGCGGCCGTATCTCACGCGCCGAGACAATAACCCTGTGGATAAGCTGTGCGTTGTTGTGGATAACACCGATCGCACCGCAATGCGCCGGATATCCACCGTGCCGCCCGACCAAAAAAAGACGGGCGCCCGAAGGCGCCCGTCCATGACATCGTCGAGATGCGGTGGCGACTGACTCAGTCGGCGACCACGATCACCTTGACGCCGGCCTGCACATCGGCGTGCAGGCTGATCACCACGTCGAACTCACCGGTGTGGCGCAGCGGGCCTTCGCCAAGGATCACTTCACCCTTGTTCACGTCGTGCCCGGCCGCTACCAGCGACTCGGCGATATCGCGCGGTCCGACCGAGCCGAACAACTTGCCTTCCGCGCTGGCATGAGCGCTGATCGTCACCGAGACATTGGCCAGCTTGACCTTGCGTGCCTCGGCATCGGCCAGTGCGGTGTTGGCCTTCGCTTCGTATTCGGCGCGACGCTGTTCGAACGCAGCCAGATTGGCGGCATTGACGCGCACGGCCTTGCCCTGTGGCAGCAGGAAGTTGCGGCCATAACCCGGCTTCACGACGACCTTGTCGCCAAGCGTGCCGAGGTTGCGGACTTTCTGCAGAAGAATGAGTTCCATGATGGTTCCTGTTCGTTAGCGCCGGTGTGGCCCGACGCAGCCGTGGACGGCTGTCCGAATTCATTGCTTCCTCTCCCTTGAGGGGGAGAGGGAGTCACCTCAGACGTCGTGGTTGTCGGTATACGGCAGCAGCGACAGGAAGCGCGCGCGCTTGATCGCCGTGGCCAGCTGACGCTGATAACGCGCCTTGGTTCCGGTGATGCGGCTCGGCACGATCTTGCCGTTCTCGGTGACGTACTGACGCAGGGTGTTGAGATCCTTGTAGTCGATCTCCTTCACTTCTTCAGCAGTGAAGCGACAGAACTTGCGGCGGCGGAAAAACTTGGACATGGTCTGGATTCCTATCAGTCGTCGCTGTCGCGATCGTTATCGCTGTCGTCGCGGTCACGCCCACGAGGGCGGCTCTCGCCTTCGCCTTCGCTTTCGTCATCACGGCGACGGGTGGACTTGGCATCGTCCTTTTCCTTCGACTTCAGGATGAAGGACGGCTCGGTATCGGCTTCGTCGCGGCGAACCACCAGGTGGCGCAGTACGGCGTCGTTGAAGCGGAAACCCGACTCCAGCTCGTTCAGCGCGTTCTGGCTCACTTCGATATTGAGCATCACGTAGTGAGCCTTGGCCAGGTTCACGATCGGATAGGCCAGCTGACGGCGACCCCAGTCTTCCAGGCGATGGATCTTGCCACCGTCGGTCTCGATCACCGCCTTGTAGCGCTCGATCATCGCCGGAACCTGCTCGCTCTGGTCAGGGTGGACCAGAAACACGACTTCGTAATGACGCAGCGTCATCGTTGAGTAACTCCTTGTGGATGCGGCCTTGCGGCCTCGCAGCCTCCCGCCATGGCGGTGAGGCAAGTACCGCCAGCGCTCAAACGGGCGCGGACAGAAGCGGAAGTGTACGTTGCCGATCGATGATCGCGCAAGTCATTGAAACGTCGAGCAACCCCGGGGAAGCTCAGCCAACGGTGAAACTCTCGCCACAGCCGCATTCGCCGGTGGCGTTCGGGTTGTGGAAAACGAAGCTGGCGTTGAGGCCCTGCCGCTGGAAATCGATCACCGTACCCTCGACCAGGGTCAGGCTCTTCTCGTTGACGATCAACGGCAGGCCGTCCACCTGAACCAGCTGATCGCCTTCTCCGACTTCCTCGGCCAGATCCACCACATACGCGAAACCGGAACAGCCGGTGCGTTTGACGCCGAACCTGACCCCGGCCGCACTCGGTGTCGCGTCCAGGAAATGGCGCATGCGTTCATTGGCTGCGGGAGTAATGGTGATGCTCATGGCAGACGTATCCAACCTCGAAAAGTGCCGCGAAATGTCGCAGTTCGATCAATCCCTACACTATCATGCCGGTCTGACATCAGGCGCTGCACCTCGCGCCATCTCATCCGTAGCACCTGTATAGGTGCACCCAGCAGGAGTTTCAATTCATGGCCGTGGTCAGCCCGACGTTGTGCAGCGTGAAACAGGCCTTGTCCGGCGCCATCGAAGCCGGCAGCGCGGTGACCGTGCGCGGATGGGTGCGCACGCGGCGTGATTCCAAGGCCGGCCTGTCCTTCGTCAACGTGACTGATGGCTCCTGTTTCGACCCGATCCAGGCCGTGGTTCCGGCGACACTGGCCAACTATGACAGCGAGGTGAAGCACCTCACCGCCGGTGCCAGCGTGATCGTCAGCGGCACCCTGGTGGCGTCGCAAGGCAAGGGACAGAGCTTCGAACTGCAGGCCGGCGAGGTGATCGTCACCGGTCTGGTCGACGATCCGGAAACCTACCCGATCCAGCCCAAGCAGCACTCGATGGAGTTCCTGCGCGAGGTCGCCCACCTGCGCCCGCGCACCAATCTGTTCGGCGCCGTGACCCGCGTGCGCCACACCATGATGACGGCGATCCATCGGCACCTCACCGAGCAGGGCTTCTTCTGGATCAACACGCCGATCATCACCACCTCCGACGCCGAGGGCGCCGGCGACATGTTCCGCCTGTCCACGCTGGACCTGGCCAACCTGCCGCGCCTGCCTGACGGCAAGATCGACTTTCGCCAGGATTTCTTCGGCCGCGAGGCGTTTCTCACCGTATCCGGCCAGCTCAACGTCGAGGCCTATTGCCTGGCGATGAGCAAGGTCTACACGTTCGGCCCGACCTTCCGCGCCGAGAACTCGAACACGCCGCGCCATCTGGCCGAGTTCTGGATGGTCGAGCCGGAAATCGCGTTTGCCGACCTCACCGCCAATGCCGACTGCGCCGAGGGCTTCCTCAAGGCGATCTTCAAGGCGGTGCTGGACGAGCGCCCCGACGACATGGCGTTCTTCGCCGAGCGGGTGCAGAGCGATGCGATCAGTCGCATCGAGAACTTCATCGCCCAGCCATTCGCCCGTATCGACTACACCGAAGCGGTCGAGATCCTCAGGAACTGCGGACAGAAGTTCGAATACCCGGTCGCCTGGGGCATCGACCTGCAGACCGAACACGAGCGCTACCTGGCCGAGAAGCACATCGGACGTCCGGTGGTCGTGATGAACTATCCCGAGGCGATCAAGGCGTTCTACATGCGCCTGAACGACGATGAAAAGACCGTTGCGGCGATGGACGTGCTGGCCCCCGGCATCGGCGAGATCATCGGTGGCGCGCAGCGCGAGGAACGGCTGGACTACCTCGATCGTCGCATGATCCAGTTTGGTCTCGATCCGGCCACCTATGACTGGTACCGTGACCTGCGCCGCTATGGCACGGTGCCGCATGCCGGTTTCGGCCTCGGCTTCGAACGCCTGCTGGTGTACGTCTGCGGCCTGTCCAACATCCGCGACGCCATCCCCTACCCCCGTGCCGCCGGCACCGCTGAATTCTGAGCATCCCTCGCGCCATGCCGTACCGAACCCTTGCCTTCATCAGCCTGCTTGCCCTCACGTCGCTGCTGACCGGCTGTCACAGCGCGAAAGTGCTGATACCACCGAATCTTCGGCCACCGGCGGAAGACAGCGGTGAGGCATTGAAGCTGGCCAGGCAGCAGTTGCAGCAGGCCACCCCATGCTGCAGCAACTTCGCCGATTTCTCCTACCAGAACATGCTGCCGTGGCAACCGCGGAAATTCATCCTCGGCAGCGGCAGCATGGTGGCCAACCTCGGCGGCACGCCGAGCTATTTCCTGGCCTTCCGCCTGCCGAGCAACGCCAAACTGCCCTACCGCGTGGCGTTGAAGTCCGAGTTGACCGGTCGCTGGCTGCATTCCAGCTATCTGTTTGCGCCGACCGTGGTGGTGCTGGATGAAGGCTTCCAGCCGATCCGCAGCGAAGATGTCGACCTTTGCGAGCACATGGGCTGGAGCGACGAGACCACCGGCGCCTTCGGCAGCACCACCATCAGCAGCGACCAGGCACGCTATCTGGTGGTCTACAGCTCCGCCAAGCAGCAGTCGGGCAACACCTACTGGGAGCAGTCGCCCGCCTCGATTCCCACCACCATTTCCACGGCAACGCTCAAGATGACCTCCGCCGGAAGTTTCAGCATCGTGCACGGGCCCGACGGTACGTTGTGGGTCGGCATGATGAACTCGACCTATGCAAAGGCGATCGACAACGCGATTTGCCACAAGCCGGCCAAGGGAGATGGCGTGTTCAACGCGCTGCCGACGCCCTGGAGCCGAGGCAACGGCAGCAACGGTAGCCACTCGCCATGATCATCCTGTACCTCGCGCTGCTGATCGGCGGCGTCGTCTTGTTCGTGCTGTCGTACGTGGCACAGTTCCGGATTGCCAAACGCCTGCGCGAACAGCATCCGCAGCAATGGAAAATCATTGCCGAGCCGGATCGCGGCAAGCCCTCGGCATTCCGCACCTTCATGCGCCTGCAGCACGTGCTGCGCTCGCCGGCACTGCCCGCGATGGGCGATGCCACCATCGACGCCTGGCAGCGAGTCTGGCGCTACAGCCCCTGGCTGGGCTGGCTGAGCTGGCTGGCTGCATTGGCGATGCGTTTTCTGCTGCGCTAGAAAGACCGACGGGGTACGACCATGCAACTGGATCTGAGTGGGCGCCATGCGCTGGTCTGCGGAGCATCGCAGGGCATCGGCCGCGCCAGCGCGATCGAACTGGCCGAACTGGGCGCCAGCGTCACCGTGCTGGCACGGCGCGCCGAGGTGCTGGACGCGCTCGTGCAGACGCTGCCGCGCATCCACGCGGCACAGCAGCACGGTTTCATCGTCGCTGATGCCGGTGATACCGATGCGCTGCGCGCGTGCGCCGACAAGCTGATCACGACCGGCCCGGTGCATATCCTGGTCAACAACAGCGGCGGGCCGCCGCCTGGCAGTGCTGCCGACGCAACGACGGCGGAGTTTCTCGATGCCTACCGCCAGCATCTGCTGGCCAACCACGTGCTGGCGCAGGCGGTAATTCCCGGCATGCGCGAGGCCGGCTGGGGTCGCATCATCAACATCATCTCCACCTCGGTGAAGGAGCCGATCCCCGGCATCGGCGTCTCCAATGCCACCCGTGGCGCGGTGGCCAGCTGGGCCAAGACGCTGGCCGGCGAACTCGCGCCGTTCGGCATCACCGTCAACAACGTGCTGCCCGGCTCCACCCATACGCCGCGGATCGATCAGATCATTGCCGCACGCGCGCAGAAATCCGGTCGCAGCGAGCAGGAAGTACAGCAGGCGATGACCGCGGAAATTCCGCTCGGCCGCTTTGCCGATCCCGCCGAAACCGCTGCCGCCGTGGCGTTCCTGGCCTCGCCGGCAGCGAGCTACATCACCGGCGTCAACCTGCCGGTCGATGGTGGCCGCATGCGCTCGCTGTAACCCCCGCGAACGCGCGGCCAGCGCGGCATACGCCGGCGTTCGGTGCAATTGCCGCCCGCTGGATTTAAGCTTGCGCGAATGTCCACCCTGCGCCTTGCCAATCTGATCGACGGTCGCCTGCAGGCGCCGATCCACGATGCCTGGCTGGAGGTGCACGAGCCGGCTACCGCCGCGGTATTCGCGCACTGCCCGGATTCCGGCCCGGGCGATGTCGCCGCCGCGGTCGAGGCTGCCAGTCGCGCCGCCGCCGGTTGGGCCAACACCCCAGCCGAACAGCGTGCGCACCTGCTGCAGAAACTGGCCGCACTGATCGAGGCGCGGCTGGAGGAATTCGCGGCACTGGAATCGCGCGACAGCGGCAAGCCGGTGAGCCTGGCGCGCCGGCTCGACATTCCGCGCGCGGTCAGCAACCTGCGAGTCATTCGTTAGAATCAT
>JAPHUU010000228.1 GCA_026193555.1 Rhodanobacter sp. | reverse complement strand
TGCCCTCATCGCTCGGAGACCCGTCATGAAGCTCTACTACCACCCCGCCTCTACCGTCAGCTGCATGGTCATGTTGTTCGCCGCGCAGGAGGGCATCGCACTGGATTGCCAGGTCGTCGACCTGATGACGGGCGCGCAGCGCCAGCCCGAATATCTGGCGCTCAATCCCAACGGCCTGGTGCCGATGCTCGACGATGATGGCTTCCGGCTGACCGAGAGCGGCGCGATCCTGCGCTATCTGGCCGCAAAGACCGGGTCTGCCGCGTACCCCACGGATCTGCAGGCACGGGCGCGCGTCGACGAGATGATGGAGTGGTTCTACAGCAACTACTACAAGGACCTCGGTTACGGGATGGTCTATCCGCAGCTCTTCCCTCACCACAAGCGCCCTTCCGACGAGGCGCATGCCGCCACCATTGCGTGGGGCAGGGACAAGGCGCGGCACTGGCTGGGCATCCTCGACACACGCATCCTCGGCCAGGACAGCCGGTTCCTCTGCGGCGACCAGATCACGCTGGCCGACTACGTCGGCGCCGAGATGGTGGCGCTGGGCGAACTGGTGCACTGCACCTACCAGGACTACCCCAACGTGTGTCGCTGGATCGGGCGGATGAAGACGCTGGAACACTGGGCGCCAGTGCATGAGGCGCTCACGGGCTTCGCTGCGTCGCTCAAGGACCGGGAATTCGTGTCGATCTGAGCGCGCAAGCGACGCCGTGGTACGTCGTTCCGCGGCCACACGGCGCAATGAAGGGGCGACGCATGTCGCCGCTGGCCCCTTCGGCCGCTATCGTCAGCGGCAAAGAGCGGTTGCTCGTCAAGAAGTGCAGGATTCGAGATGGAAGACCTTCCCAAGTCGCACGTTTATTCCTTTTCCCCCAGGCAACTTGGCGAAGAGTGGTCGTCGGCGATTGACTTGCAGGTACTGAACATGACGCGCCGGCCGCTGCTGTCGGTTGGCCTGATCGGCAAGTTCACCGAAGGGCAGTGGCTGGGGTACGACTATGGAAATTTCAGTGTTTTCGACGGTGAAAATATCGTGGTTTCCTGCTCGCAGACCAGCTCGTTGCCGGAGGTTTCGAAAGACGATCTGGCGGTGCTGGCAAACTATGACGCGGAAAGTTTCACGGTCGAATATTTCGGCAAGAAAGTCCCGTCTTCAGAAAGTTCTCTTCACTTCAGCGCCTATCAATCGCGGGCTGATCTTGGGGCGGTGGTGCATGGTCACGTTCTGGACTTTGATCCCCTGCATCCGGAGATCAAGGCGTATTTCGTGGCGAATGATCTTCCGCTGACCACCTCCCCGGGCAAGAGCCGCGACATCGGCCGGGAGTTGAAGGATGTGATCCGTCGACGTCCAGACGCAAGGATCATCGGCATGATGAACCACGATGGCGGCTTTGGCTTGTTGTCATTGGGCGTGTCGTTCGCCGAGGCGTGCCAGCAACTGGTGGATGTCAATGCACGATTGACTCATTGGCTTGGCAGATCCGGGGCGGCATAAGGGGGCGTTTCGCCGTTCGGGTCCATCGGGCGCACTGGCTTTTCCCCGGTCGTGCAGACAGGCTGGCGGGCGTTCCGGCTTCCGTGGGCGAACCCCTACGCGCAGGCGCGCGGTGGGCTGATCTTCGTCCGCACCATTTGCCGCCACACTTGAGTGCCCCGCGCGTCGAGCCCGCACCGACAGGATGCCCAGGCCAGCATGCCGGCGTCGGAATGTCAGCTGGAACGGACACGCGGGACGTTTGGGGTCGCCTCGTGTGGTGATCATTCGGGCTCCCTGCCTGGGCGCCTTTTCCTGACCACGGAACGGTGGACATGCTTGAAGTGCGTAGCGAAGACGATGGCTTTCTGGTGTATGACCTGGAGGCCGGCGAGCCCGTGATGCGGTTCGCCAGCCGCCGCGAGGCCGACGCAATGGTGGCCGCGCTGCAGATCGAGGAGATTCATGCGCAGCTCGGGCACTGGTCACTCGATGCGGTGCCGGACGTGTACTGAGCGCAGAAAGAAACAAGGGGGCCATGTCACTCTTTGCTGCCGCGTGACGGCCGATCGCCCGTCGCGAACCTGCGCTACCCGGACGAGCCGGTGGCGGCGGGGATGTGGCCGGGTGTGGGCCATGACGGGGTCTGCCGACCATGGCGCGGCCCTTCCGCTGCAAGGCCGCCGTGCTCGGTGACAGGCTGCCGCTCATCGAGGATCCGCTGGCCGGCATTTGCCTGTGGCAGTCCGCTCACCCCGTGAGCATGCAGGCGCAACGCGTGCGCGGTGAGATGCGTGTCTTGCCGACGCGGCGGGTTTGCGCTCAGTTCGGCAGAAACTTCGCCATACCGAGCTTCAGCCCCTTGCCCGGCATCGCCATCATCGTGGACGTGCCATGCGCGATCAGCTCGCCGGTGGCGTCGATCACGCGGGCTTCCGCGTAACTGATTTGTCGACCGGCACGCAGGCAGCGGCCCTCGGTGCGCAGGTGGCCCCGGGCCACGGCCTTGAGGTAGTTGAGCTTGAGATCGACATTCACCAGCCCGGCATCCTCCGGCAGACGCAGAAAGCCGGCCCAGAACGTGGCGGTGTCGATCAGCGTGGCCAGCACGCCGCCATGGACGATCCCGTACGGCTGCAGGTGGCGCTCGTCCAGCTGCAGGCCGATCACGCAGCTGTCGAGCTCGAGCGCGTCGATGGTCAGACCGATGAGATGCGGATAGGGCGAGCGATGCACGCTTTCCTTGACGGCCTCGACATAGGCGGGGTTCGGTGTCATGGGTTCAGTTCGTGAGGGTGGGCCGGACACGTTAACCGATCCGGCAATTTGAGCGGATCAGAGCGACTCATGGTCGTTTGACTTGATGGGGTGCCAGTGCAGGAAGTGGATCTGACCCGGCTATTCTTTCTGCTTGAAGATGGCCTTGGGCAGCATCACGTGGACACCCTTGTTGTGGTCGACCAGCTCGGTGATGTCGATGTCGCCGTCCACGCTGATCAACATGTAGGCGTCGTCGCGGCTCATGTGCTTGTGCTCGACCAGGAAGTCGATCATTCCGGCGACGGCCTTGTGCGCCGCTACGGTCAGGTTGTCGTCGAAGCCCATGCTGATGAAGTGGGTCGGCGTTTCGGCGCGGGGGTAGGGGCCAGTCTTCATGCCTTTGTGCAGGATGAACTGCACACTGCCGACCAGCGAGGTTTCCATGGCGGTGATATCCACCTCGCCATTGCCCTGGCCGGCATGGCCATCGCCGATCTGGAACAGGGCGCCGGGCACGAACACCGGATAGAACACGCTCGACCCCTGCACCAGCTCCTTGTTGTCCATGTTGCCGCCAATGATGGTGGGCGGCGCGCTGTCGTAGCGGCCGAAGCCGGGCGGCGGTGCCACGCCCATGCTGCCGAAGAACGGGTGCAGCGGAATATCGATGCCCGGCCCGAAGTGGGCGGTGCGCGTGGCGAGGTCGAGCGGGATGATCTTGACGCGGGAGTAGGGGAAGTCGTCGGTCTGGAAGCCCAGGCCGTAGCGGAAGGCGTTGTAGGCATAGGGAATGGCCAGATCGATCTTCCTGAGTCGCACTTCCAGCGTGTCGCCAGGCTCGGCGCCTTCGATGTAGACAGGGCCCGTCAGGATGTGGCCGCCGGGGCCTCGATTCCTGGCCGGGACGCCGTTGAAGATGTCGCGCAGATCCTGCTCCACGTCCTTCGGTGCCACGCCGGCCTTCTCCAGTCCGGCCGGACTGTTGGTGAGTACCGTATGGAACACCACCGTGTCGCCGGACCGGATACGCAGTACCGGGGGCGTGGTCGCGTCGTAATGGCCCCAGGCGACGGTCTTGGGAGTGGCGAGCAGGGTGTAAGTCTTGCCGCTTTCCTGCTCGCTGCTCCGGGCATGGGCGAGTGCCGCGTTCGTCAGCAGGCAGGCGGCGAACGCGGCGATGCAAGCGGCGCGCTGGATGGATCGGTTGTGAGACATCGACATTTCTTCATTTCCCCGGTGATCGCGCGGCACCGCTGGCGCATCCAGCGATACTCGCCATTCGCCGGGGCAGACGCAAGCGGCGACCAGTGGGGCCGAGGCCGTTGAATCGCGTCAACCACCTGCGCCCTCTTTCCATAGAGGGCAGTGAAATGCATCAGGTGCAGACCTGAGGAAGGCTGCGGTGGCTGCACGTTGCGAAAACAGGGGAAAACAGGGGGTCAGAGTGCACTTTCTTTGATGCCAACGCCTTGGAAAGTCGACTCTGACCCCGGTTTAGGTCACTTGTGCGAAGTTACTGGACGGTCGAAAGTTTCTTCATTAGCCGGTAGGTGAACTCGACCGTCTGGTAGAAATTGCCGATCTTGTTACGTTCGTCGCGGCCATGCATGCGGATGTCGTCGATGTCATTCCAGCCGCCGCCCACGCCATAGCTCGGGATGCCGGCCGCACGGGCGAAGATGGAGTCGCTGGCGCCCGCGACCATCACCGGCATGACCGGAATGTCCTTGCCCCACATGCCATGCACGACATCGGCGACCTGGGCCATCACCTTGGGATCAGGCACGGTTTCCGGCGCGGGCTGCACCGGCTCCTTCAGGCTTACCTCGATGGCCGGATCGGCTGCGGCTTTCGCCAGCGTGGCGCGTGTCTGCTCCTCGCTTTCACCGGGGTAGACACGGCACTGGATGGTGGCGGTTGCGCTCGACGGCAGCGCGTTCTCCTGCACGCCCGCGCTCAGCATGGTGGCGACGCAGGTCGTGTGCAGGATCGCGTTCAACGGGGTGTCCTTCGCAAGGCGCGCGGCAGCAGCCGGGTCCAGCGGCTGTTTCGACAGCGCCAGCAGGTCGGTTTTGAGCTGTCCGGTCGCGCCCTGGGCAATGCTCGCGAAATAAGCGCGCGTCGTCGCATTGGTCTTGTAGGGGAACACGTAGCGATTGAGATTCTCAAGCCCGCCCGCAAGCTGATAGATCGCATTGTCGGGGCGCGGCTCGGATGAATGGCCACCTTTGTTCCTGGTCTTCATCAGGAAGGTCATATAGGTTTTCTGAACGGTCTCGACCGCGAAATCGATGCGTTTGCCGTTCTTGATCTCACCCGAACCGCCATCGGGATTCATCACCAGACCTACATCGCCGACAAGATCCTTGCGGTGCTGCAACAGGAAGTGCGGGCCGTCCTGCTCAAGTCCGACTTCTTCGTCCGCAGTGAACGCCGCGACGATGTCACGATCCGGCACATAGCCTTCCTTCTTGAGGCGAATAAGCGATGCGGCAATGGCGGCGTCTTCGTCCTTCATGTCGGCTGTGCCGCGGCCGTAAAAGTAGCCATCCTTCTGGGTGAACTTGAAGGGCGGCAAGGTCCAGTCCTGCGCGCGTGCATCCACCACATCCATATGGCCGATCCACATCACGGGCTTGCCTTTGCCCTTGCCTTTGATGCGGACGACGACGTTCACCTGATTGGGATAGTGGGTTTCCGGCGCGATGTGGACTTCAGCATCGGTGAAGCCGTTGGCTTTCAGATATTTCACGATGACATCGGCGGTGCCTTTGGTGCCGATGGCATGCACCGAGCGGATATCGACCAGATCGCGATAAATATCGTGTGCGATTTTCTGGTTGGCGGCAGGCGGCATCGGCGGCTGCGCGGAGGGATTGGCTGGTGCGGCAGAGCACAGCATGGAGGCGAACGCCAGAATCGACATCGCCGGAACAACGACACGCAAAGTTTTTTTCACCCACTTCCCCTGAAGCCTAGTTTTGGTGTGTGTCAGGCTACGCGCGCCGCGCCGCTTACGCAATTGAAAGAGGGGGCAGAGCCGACCTTTCCCAAGGTGCAGGCGAAACCGGGACGAAGAATGTGAAGTTGCGTGAAAAAAGGTGTCAGGGACAATTGTCTTGATGGCGCGTCAGGAATTGTCCCTGACACCATTTCTCCGAGGCGCATGCCGCCACCATTGCGTGGGGCAGGGACAAGGCGTGTCGCTGGATGGACATTCTCGACCAGCATTTCCTCGGCAAGGATCACGACTTCCTCTGCGGCGACCGGATTACGCTGGCGGACTACGTGGGCATCGAGATGGTGACGCTCGGCGAGCTGGTGCATTGCACCTACCAGAACTACCCGAACGTGCGCCGCTGGATCGGTCGCATGAAGGGGCTGGAACACTGGGCCTCGGCGCACGAGGCCGTCGATGGCTTCGCCGCATCGCTCAAGGACCGGCAGTTCGTGTCGATTTGAAGGAAAAACAGGGGGCGGAGTGCACTTTCCCTGAACCCCGGCCGGCGGCTATTTACCCGCGTTCAGGCCCTGCACGTAGGACGAGACGGCATGGATCTGCTCGATGGTCAGCTTTTTCGCCACCTCGACCACCAGCTTGGCGTGCGGGCTGTCGCCCCAGGCTTCGCCGTTGTGCCAGCCGGTGAGCACTTGCATCACGTACTGCGCATGCTGTCCGGCAATGCGCGGATACATCTTGTTGCTGTCCCCCAGACCGTCCGCACCATGACAGGACTCGCACGAGGGAAGGCCCGCCGCTGCAATGCCGTTCACGTAGATCGACTTGCCCAGCGCGGGTTCGTAACTGTTCGTCGGGCCCGGCGAGGTCTTCTGCTGCGACAGGTAGGCCGCGACATTGGCGATGTCCTGCTTGGACAGCATCGCCGCCATGCCTGACATGATCGAGTTGGAGCGCTGCCCGGACTTGAAGGATTCGATCTGGTAAGCGAGGTAGTTGGCGTGCTGACCGGCCAGCTTGGGATATTGCGGATCCATCGAGTTGCCATCGACACCGTGGCAGAGGGCGCATACCGATTCCATCGTGGACTGGCCGGCGCTGGCATTGCCCACCAACTGATCGGCGGCCGTGGCCGAACCGGGGGTTGCCATCAGGCCGGCTGCCAGACCAAGCATTCCCGCCAGCGCAAACGTTGCTGTCTTCATGCTGTGCACTCCCTTCGGTCGAACGATTGCCGTACGGCCTCCGCCGTACGGATGGTGTGTTGGATCATACGCTGTGCGTGTCAGAGGCCAAACTCCGCAGGACAAGAAGAAAGGTGTCGACCAAGAAAAAAAGTGTCGGGGACAATGGCTTCCCGTGACGGCGCTTTCAGGAGTTGCCCCCGGCACCGTTAGTCCAGCACCCAGCGGAACAACCGCGCGAGTTCGGCAGCACCGTTCGCATCAAACCAGCGCCCGTGGGCAAGGATGACCCGCTCGGGGTTCCAGTCGATCATCCCGCGTACGGCCTCATGAAGGATGTTGCGGTGGCCAAGAAAGGCCATCCGCATGTCCAGTGGTGCCGCGCCGTTCTGATCGGCAATGCCGCTCCATTCCAGAAGCCGGCGATGCCAGGGATTTCGTATGCGGGATGCCTCGAAATTCTCGATCAGGTCGGTGAGGATCAGGGTGCGCGAAGCACGGTGAAAGAACGCTACTTCCTTCAGGACATTGCCTGGCGCGAGGAGCTGATCGAAAGAGCCAGCCCAGTCCGGTGGCGGCGCCGGCTTCAGCATGCGCAGGTGCGGCAAGGTGCGGAGCACTGATTTTGGAAGTCCGGGCGGTCCCCAGCACTGGGCGCCGGGATAAATCGTCGTCCAATCCGCAAGCCAGGAATAGTGGAATGTATTCGGCGCGATCAGGTGGTGCACCGTGCCGATCTGCTCCAGCTCACGCAGCAGGTTTTCGGCCGGAGGGATCGGCGAATGAATCCACAAGCCGCCCTGCGGAAGCTTCACCACCGTCATTCGGGTGGGATGGGGCAGCTTGATGCCCAGAAAGCCAAACCGGATCTCCGGGCCGTCGGCGATCCAGACATCGGGCGCAACAGGCTTCAGGCTGTTCAAGGGCAGGTAAGGCGCATATCCCGGTGTCGAGGTCATTTCATCCGGCCAAGTCTGTAAACGAGGAAAAAATGTGCCAGGGACAATTCCGGTCCGGAAACCGGGACGGCGGCAGTTGAATCGCGTCAACTGCCGCCCCTTGGTTTCGTCTTACAGCTGCATGAAGGTGTAGCCCCGTTGACCGTAGACGACCGGGTCCATCACGGCCGACAGGGTAATGGTGACGCTGGGGTCGACGTCGCTGTCCTTCAGCCCGGCCCCGGCGAGGGCCTGGCTGCAGATCATCAGTTTGACGCCGGCCTTCTTCAGCGCATGCAGGATCTCGAGGTTGGGATTGTCCTTCTTGAAGTGCTCGCGATAGCGCGCGTTGATCACTCCCGCCAACTCCGCATCGCCATCGAGCAACGCCACGATGTGCACGTGCCCGGGCGGCACCTTGGCGTAGCCCATCAGGTTGACCAGGCGCGCCAGGCGCTTGAGCGAACCCATCGGCTTGCCCATGTCCCGGGGCGCGCTGACCACGTCGACGAAGACCTTGTAGTTGGCGTTCGGGTCCGGCTGCACGTCCACGTCCGGACGTGGGTGCACGCCGCCGAACTTCGGGATCACCGGGTACACCCAGGTGACCTCGGGTGTGGCCTTGGCGGCGGCCTTGGCGTGGTCGGCCGCCTGCAGTGGCAGCGAGATCGCCACCAGCGCCATGCATGCCAGGGCACTGATACCCGCGAGCTTGATGTTCATGTTTCCCCTCCTTGCCGCGACATGCGGCCGGGAGACCATACTCCGAAGGGGCGCGCTCCCCAAAGGGCTCGACCAAAGCGGGGGCAGGTTTACTTTCTTGCGACGGTAAGTGAACCTGACCCCCGTTTGCAGACCCCGTTTGCAGAAATATCACCTCCGAAGCCCTGGCGGGCGACGCACACGGACCGAGCATGTTGCGCAATCTGCGTCCGATCACCTCGCTGCTTGTCGGCACGGCACTGCTGTTGCTTGGCGTGGGACTGCTGACCACCCTGATTCCCCTGCGCGGCCGTGCCCTGGGTTATTCAACCACGATGCTGGGCGCACTGACCTCGGCGTACTACGTCGGCTATTTCGTGGGAACGTTCACGCTACCGCCGCTGATCCAGCGGGTCGGCCACATCCGCGCATTCGCCTTTTGCACGGCTGCCGTGGCCTGCCTGGTGTTGCTGCACTCGCTCAGCAGCAATCCATGGTTGTGGCTGGCGCTGCGCCTGCTGGCAGGGATATCGCTGGTCGGGCTATACGCCATCATCGAGAGCTGGCTCAACGCGCAGACCGCATCGGAGCGACGCGGCACCGTGTTCGCGATCTACATGATGGTCAACCTCGGGTCACTGGCGGTGGCGCAACAGCTGCTGCGTATCCAGGGCGAGCCGTTCGTGCTGTTTGTCGTAGTCGCCCTGTTGGTGTGCGCCGCGACCCTGCCGGTGGTTGCCACACGTCAAGCGCAGCCCGCGTTGCAGCCTGTGCCCCGACTGGAACTGCGCCGCCTGTTTGCGCTGGCACCGACGGCCGGTGCCGGAGCACTGCTGACGGGGCTGGCCATGGGTGCCTTCTGGGGCTTGCTGCCGGTGTACGCGCGCGGACTGGGTTTTGACCTGACCCAGGTGGGTACTTACATGAGCGTCGCGATCCTCGGCGGTGCGGCGTTGCAGTGGCCCGTCGGCCGCTGGTCTGATCGGTATGACCGACGCATCGCCTTGGCCTTGGTCTGCGCGCTCGCCGCGGTACTGGCGCTGCTGCAACTGGTGATGGCGCGATGGCATGGAACGATGCTGGTGCTGATTTTTCTCTACGGCGGCTTGACGTTCACCGTGTATCCGATCGTGGTGGCACACCTGGTGGATCATCTGTCACCGGAGGAATTGCTGTCGGCCAGCAGCAGCGTGTTGCTGATCTACGGCGTCGGCTCGGCAATCGGCCCGATCGCGGCCGGTACGCTGATGTCGGCATTCGGCCCTGGCTCGCTGTTCGGCTGGTTCGCCCTTACCCAGTCGGTGCTGGCTGCCTATGCGGCATACCGCTACTGGCACTTCTATCGCGAGCAGTCGACCGATGCCAATTTCCGCATGATGCTGCGTACCACGCCGGCCGCTTTCGAGATGCTGCCGGAAACAGAGACGCCCGATAAAGGATAAACGGGACGGAGGTAGTCAAATCAGGTTGACTACCTTCATGCCCTTGTCGTTATCGCCTCTATCGCCTCGGAAAGGTGTTACTCGGGCACCGTCTGTCCGGAGCCGCCCAGCTCGGCCGGGAAGTCTTTCATCTTGGGCAGTCCGTCCTTCATCCGCAGCACGGTCTCGGCATAGTTCACGTGGACACCGGGTGTGAAGGCGAGGCTCGGGATCGTCGCTGCGTACACGTCGGTCAGGCCGAACGTCGGGTGGCCGGTCATCAGATGCCCACCGCATTGCGTGCAGAACTGCCGGTCGCTGGTTTCCGTCTTCTGGAAATGGCCGATGAACTCCGCCCCCTTGGTGACGTTGACGCTGTCGGGCTTCCACAAGGTGAACGCATTCACCGGCCCGGCGGACCAGGAACGGCAGGAACTGCAATGACAGTAGCCCATCGCCTCGGTGGCACCGGTGACCTCGACTTCCACTGCTCCGCAGAAACAGGTACCCGTATGTCTGTTGGTCATATCGTCTCTCCCGCCTTGCTGGTGAGGTTGGTTTGAGCTCTCGACGCCCGGTGCGCCATGGCCGCCCCCCAGATCTGCGTGCTGCGGGCTGGCGGTGTCGTCGCCGAACACTAATCGCTTCATCGAGCGGGACGCAACCGGGGGGCGAGCAGAAGGGGAGGGAGGGGATTGGTTGTCCCTGGCGCCTGGCTTGATCCGTGCACTTCAGAATGGAACTCGCCCGAGCCCTTGGCGTCTGCCCGGGTAGTTCATCCGCCCTGACCCCGGTATGGTCCGGGCATCACTCGCAAGAATGACCGCCTCCCGTACCCCCATGCCGACGACCTGATGAACAAACAAGATCGCGATATCAAGCAAGCCTGCCGTTTCGTGCTGTCGCACCCGCTTGCACCGCCGGCGGCCGAAACGCTGGCACGCCTGGCCGCCCATCCCGCCGCTGTCGATGCCATCGACGACTACGGTGCCGGCGGTGCCGTCGCGCGGCTGGAGCAGGCCACGACCGAGCGGCTGGGCAAGGATGCAGGCCTGTTCTTCATCAAGGGCGTCACGGCGCAACTATGCGTGCTGCGCGCGTATGCCGAGGCGCGTGGCTGCAACAACGTCGTGATCCATCCGATGAGCCATATGGACATCGACGAAGCCGGCGCCATCGAACGGGTGGCTGGCCTGCACGCCATCCGCCTGGGGCGCTTCACGCCGTTCACGGCACAGGCGCTGGCGGCCCTGACCGAGCCGCTAGCTGCGGTGGTCGTCGAACTGCCGTTGCGGCGGGCCGGCTTCCTGCTGCCGGAGTTCGATGCCTTGCGCGCCATCTCCGCATGGTGCCGCGAGCGCTCCATCCCGCTGCACTTCGACGGCGCGCGCCTGTGGGAAGCCGCCGCCGGCTATGGCGTGTCCGAGGCCGAACTGGCCGCGCTCGCGGACAGCGTCTATGTTTCGTACTACAAGGGGCTGGGCGGACTCGGCGGCGCCATGGTGGCGGGGTCCCAAGCCTTCGTCGACGCACTGCGCGTGTGGAAAACCCGCTATGGCGGCGACCTGTTCACCGCCTATCCGTACGCCATCTCCGCGCTGGACGGACTCGAACGGCTGGCACCGCGTATGCGCGAATTCGTTGACCGTGCGCGAGCCCTGGCCGCCGGCCTGGCGGACATTCCGAACTTGATCGTTCATCCGAACCCGCCCCACACCAACGCGTTCCAGGTCTGGTTGCCGGGTACGCCGTCCGTGTTGGCCGAACAGCACCGTCAGTTCGCCGCTGCCCACAAGCTGTGGCTGTTCGAGCGGTTCAGTGAAGCGCCGCTGGTCGGTCATGCCATGGCCGAAATCCAGCTCGGCCCGGCCTCGGACCACTACGCGATCACACAGGCCGTCGATGCGGTCAGGCAGTTCATGAGCAAAAGGGCGGAGGGGATTATCAATCGATAAGTGGGACGGAGGCAGTCAAATCGCGTCGACAACCTCCGTCCTCTTTGCCTGCATCCGTCGCTGGATGGAATGACATGAAACATCACAGCAGGTTTCCGATGCTTCCTTCAGCCGTGGTGCATTTCGTAGTTGAATTCGCCAAGGCAAACAAGCTGATGGACAGTCCGCCAGGTCGGGTCTTGCCGCTATTGGTGCAAAAAGCGGATAGCTCGCGAGCTCTGGTGCGTATTCACGTCAGGTAGCCTGAAACTTTGCGCCCTGCTGCTGAAATAGCGGGGTCAGGTCGAGTCACCCGTTGGCACCGAGCAAGAAAAAACGCCATGAATTCGGCGCTGGTCATGTCGGTGCAGTCGATGTCCGTCGAGCGGGTGTCTTGCGGCGTCACCCAGAAGCAATCGCCGTCACGCAACACATAGCGTGAGCCTCCATTTGAGTCATGCATCTCCCATTTCCCTTCTTCATTAAAAAAGGCGTCCTGGAACGGTATTGCGCCGGCCCAGCTGACGCAAAGGCTACGCTCGATGATGCAATGCACAACAGGGTGAAATGCCGCACGCGGAATGCGGCGCCACCGCGGCCGCGGATCACGCCGCCAATTTCCGATCCAGCGTGAAGAACGCAAGAAAAAGCCCGGCTATCGCGCCGGGCGTGCGGTGGAGTGGCGGTCGGAGAAGTACCGCTTCCACGGTCGGGGGTCTTGGGGTTGAACGGGCCGCTGAAACTGATCCTCTGGGAGGGGAGGTGGAAGTAATATTTCCACACGACTCGGCAGGAAAATGTGCCGCCATGCACACTCTTCGCGTTTGCCTCAATGGGCGTCCCGGGGCATCCGAGTAACTCAGTGACCCCGTGATCCAGTCAGGGCCCCTCAAGATGCTCTGATCCATTCAGAGTCCCGGACAGCATGGCGACCAGTTCCCGGGAAGCGCATTTCCGTTGCCTGACTGGTTTCCTGTTAGAGCGGCACCGTGCTGAAGGACGCTTCGCGCCGACGGGATTCGGGGCTGACAGGAGGCGGGATTACCCGATCACCGGCAACCGCATCAAATCATGCCGCCAGAACACCCGCCGAGGCGCATGTCCCGGCGGCCTGATTTGTGCCGAACGTGCCGGGTCATTGCACGGCTTTCAGAACTCCGTCCATGCCCCTGCACGGTCGGCATCCGCCGGGTCGGCGTGCCTGGATTGCGCACGCTGCTTCGACGATGCACCGGCCATGCGAGTGTGAGCCGTGCGTTCTGCATCGCGAAGGATCCGTGCCGGCACGGAGTCTTCTTCACCTGCGTCACGCCCGCCCTTGTCCTTCGATGACGGCAGCGCGGCATCGGCAGCGTCGACACTGAAGAATGTCATCTGCTGCTGGAGAACCTGGGCCTGCTCCTGCATGGCGCGACTCGCTGCCGCAGCCTCTTCCACCAGCGCGGCATTCTGTTGTGTCACCTCATCCATCTGCATCACCGCGGTGTTGACCTGATCGATGCCGGAGGACTGTTCCTGGCTCGCCGCCGCGATTTCCGCGACGATGTCGGTCACCTTCTTCACGCTGTCGACGATGTCCTTCAGCGTGCGGCCCGACTGGCCCACCAGTTCGGTACCTGCCGTCACTTTCTCCACCGAATCGCCGATCAGGCCCTTGATTTCCTTCGCTGCACCGGCGGCACGTTGCGCCAGATTGCGCACCTCGCTTGCCACCACAGCGAAGCCCCGACCCTGCTCGCCCGCTCGCGCCGCTTCCACCGCCGCGTTGAGCGCCAACAAGTTGGTCTGAAAGGCGATCTCGTCGATCAGGCTGACGATGTCGGCAATCTTGCGGCTCGAGGCGTTGACTTCCCCCATCGCCAGCACGGCCTTGGCCGCCACTTCGCCGCCGTGCTCGGCCAGCTCGCGGGCACCGCGCGCCAGCTGGTTGGCCTGTGATGCGTTGTCGGCGTTCTGCTTTACCGTGGCGGTCATTTCCTCCATCGACGAGGCGGTTTCCTCCAGGCTGGCCGACTGCTCCTGGGTGCGCTGGCTGAGGTCATCGTTGCCCTGCGCAATCTGCTTCGCCGCCGTGCCGACCGACTCGGAGCTGACGCGCACCTCGCGCACGATCCCGGTCAGCTTGATGTCCATGCGCTTGAGGGATTCCAGCAACCGGCCCAGCTCGTCACGGGTCTTGATCTCGATGCGGTTATCGAGGCGACCCTCGGCGATGTTGTCGGCTACCCGCATCGCCGTCCCGAGCGAACGCATGATCGATCGGATCAGCAGGAAGCTGAGCAGCATGCCCAGGCCGACGCCCAGACCGATCGCCGTGTACGCAATCGTGGTGCTTTGCTGCATGTGCTGTTCGTCGTCGGTGAAGGACTCCTGCGCAACCTTGGTCTGCATCGTGAACATCGCGGCGACATCGGCCTTGACCGTGGCGTAGTCGGTTTCGACGCTGCCATCGAGCACCTTCACAGCATGCTTGAAGTCGTGGGCCGCCAGTGCGGTGAGCGCCTCGTCCATGCCCTTCTGCAGGGTGTCTCGATCCGCTTCGAAGCGCTTGGCGATCACCCGCTCACGCTGCGAGAGGTC
>JAPHUU010000439.1 GCA_026193555.1 Rhodanobacter sp. | reverse complement strand
TCCAGACCGAACGCGAGGCCACGTCCCAGCGCCTTCAGTACCGCCTCCTTCGCCGTCCATAGCTCCAGGAAGCTCGCGCTGGCCTCATGTGCGGGTACTGCGGCCAAAGCCGCGGCTTCCTCGGCGCAAAAGAAGCGTTGCGCGATATCCAGCGCGCGCGGCCGATCCCGCTTCTGCTCGATGTCGATCCCGGGTGCAATGTGACGCCCGATCGCTACCGCCGCGTGGGTTCCGCTGTGCGACCAGTTGAAACCCAGTGACTGGTCGTGTCCAGAGGCCAGCGCAGGCCGCCCGTGGCGTCCCTCGACAAAGCCGAGCTCATCCGCATCAACGCGCAGGTATGCCGACAGCAAACGCCGCAGGGGTGCACGACCTTCCTGCGGACGGTAGCGCAGATGCCACACATCGATCTCGTCATCGCGCAGGTGCTCTGCTACGTTGGTGGGAGTCGCGGCGTGTGGAGCAATCATCCCGGCATGGTGCCGCTGGACGGGTTCATGCACAAGCATCCGTGCACGCCACATCCGCACCGCGTTATCGCGATTGCGGGTGTCTCATTTCGGGAGGTGGCGATTGATCAATGGCTGGATCCTGCTGCTGGCCGCCCTGCTCTATGTGGGGTTGTTGTTCGTGGTGGCCTATGCAGGCGACCGCCGACCGCTGTACCCGCGGCAGCCGCGACTGAGACCGATCATCTACAGCCTGGCGCTGGCGGTCTATTGCTCATCGTGGACCTTCTACGGCGCGGTCGGCACCGCGGCGCGGGACGGCATCGCGTATCTGCCCATCTACCTGGGACCGATGCTCCTGTTCATCTTCGGATTCGGTCTGCTGCGTCGACTGGTGCGGGTGGTGCAGCAGCGCAACATCACTTCGATCGCCGATTTCATCAGCGCCCGCTTCGGCAAGTCCTACGGATTGGCGGCCCTGGTGACGGTCATTGCGGTGATCGCGGTGGTTCCCTACGTCGCCCTGCAGTTCAAGGCAGTCGCGATGTCGTTTACGGTGCTCGGCGGGAATGGCCTCGATAGCGTCATGACCGGTGGCATCGACACCGCACTGTGGTGCGCATTGCTGATGGCGACGTTCGCGATCCTGTTCGGCACGCGCAGCATCGATGCCACCGAGCATCACCACGGCCTGATGCTGGCGATTGCGCTGGAATCATTGATCAAGCTGCTGGTGTTCGTGGCGATCGCCGGCTATGCGTTGTGGAAAGGTCCTGGGCTGGCCACGACCATGCAGCTCCCGGCAAGGCAGTTGAGCCACGGCCTGTCGCCCGGTTTTCTGGCTCAGACCCTGCTCGCCTTTCTCGCGATATTTTGCCTGCCCAGACAATTCCAGATCGGGTCAGTCGAATGCGAAGATGCCGCCGATCTCAAGCGCGCGCGCTGGATGGTGCCGGCCTATCTGGCGATCATCAGCCTGGCGGTCCTGCCAATCGTGGCGGCAGGTACCTATCTGCCCCAGCTGCGCGACACCAATGCGGATATCTGGGTACTGACCCTGCCGTTGGTCCACGGTGATCGCGGCGTCGCCCTGCTGGCCTTCATTGGCGGCTTCTCGGCGGCGACCGGCATGGTCGTGGTGGCATCGGTCGCGCTGTCGACCATGATCAGCAACGACCTGGTGATGCCGGCACTGCTGCGCATCCGGCCGTTGCATCTGGAGCAACACAGTGATCTGTCACAGCTGGTGCTCATCGTGCGCCGGGTGGCGATCGTGCTGTTGGCCCTGATGGCCTATGCCTATTATCGCTCGGCGGCAGGTGCCGAGAATCTGGCAGCCACCGGCTTGCTGGCTTTTGCCGCCGTCGCGCAGTTTGCTCCCGCCCTGCTCGCGGCGCTGTACTGGCGAGGCGCCAGTCGCCACGGCGTGGTGATCGGACTGCTGGCCGGCTTTGCCGTGTGGATGTACACGATGCTGCTGCCGGCACTGAGCCCATCGAGCCCGTGGCTGCAGAACGGCCCCTTCGGCTGGAGCTGGTTGCGCCCGCAGGAGCTGTTCCACCTCAGTGGCTGGCATCCGGTGATGTACACGACCTTCTGGTCGCTGCTGGCCAATATCAGCTGCCTCGTATTCTTCTCCCTGCGCTTCAAGCCCAGCCTGGAGGACCGTCTTCTGGCTACCATGTTTGTCGATCCGTTTCCGGCCAGCCAGCGCGGTGCGGGTGACTGGCACGGCCGGGTCGTGGCATCCGACTTGCGCATGATCAGCGAACGGATCGTCGGTGAACGGAACAGTGCGCGCGCCTTCGACGAGTACGCCGTGCGCCGCGGCCGGCCGTTGCTCAGCCATGAGGTTGCCGATCGCGAACTGATTCAGCACACCGAACGCCTGCTGGCCTCGGCGGTCGGCGCAGCCAATGCCCGACGCATTCTGATGGGCGCACTCTCCGGTAGCGGACTGGACGTCTACGAGTCCGTGGCCCTGCTGGATGAGGCCTCGCACGAGTTGCGCTTCAACCGGGAGCTGCTCGCCACGACGATGGAAAACGTGCTGCAGGGCATCAGCGTTGTCGACGCCGACATGCGCCTGGTGGCGTGGAACCGCCGCTATGTCGAGCTGTTCGACTATCCGGACGGCATAGTCTACGTCGGGGTTCCGGTGGCCAAACTGATCCGCTGGAACGCCGAACTTGGCGAGTGCGGTCCGGGCGAGGTGGACAGTCACGTGGCCAGGCGCGTCGACCATATGCGCGCCGGATCGTCCCATCTGTTCCAGCGTGTACGCCCGGATGGCAGCGTGATCGAGATGAGTGGACGCGCCCTTCTGGATGGCGGCTATGTCACCACCTATACCGACGTCACCGCCTACAAGCATGCCGAACAGGCACTGCGCGACGTCAATGAAACACTCGAACTGCGGGTGCAGCAACGTACCGCCGAATTGTCCGAGGCGCTGAACGCAACCGCGCATGCACGCCGCGAGGCGGAGACCGCGAACATATCCAAGACCCGATTCCTTGCCGCGGCCAGCCACGATCTGCTGCAACCGCTCAATGCCGCGCGCCTGTTCACCTCCGCCTTGCGACAGCATCCCGGACTGGACCCGGAGGCCAGCCAGCTGGCCGAGCGTATCGATGCGTCGTTCCATGCCGCCGAGGATCTGCTCAACGCGCTGCTGGACACCTCAAGGCTGGACGCTGGCAGCTATCGGCCGGACGTGGGCGGGTTTGCACTGGCGGACGTGTTCGATTCACTGAAGGCACAGTTTGCGGTGGTCGCCGAGCAGCGCGGACTGCGCCTGCGGGTGATGTCGACGATGCTGGCAGTGCGCAGCGATCCGCAGCTGCTGCGGCGCATCCTGCAGAACCTGCTGTCCAATGCATTGCGCTACACCAGCAAGGGAGGGGTGCTGCTCGGTGTGCGGCGGATCGGCGAGCAGGTGCGTATCGAGGTATGGGACTCCGGCCCCGGCATTGCGCCGGAACAGCGCGCACGCATCTTCGGCGAGTTTCAGCAACTGGATCACCCCTCGCCCTGGGGCGAGAAGGGACTCGGTCTGGGGTTGTCCATCTGCGACCGGCTCGCCGGCATTCTCGGCCATCGACTCAGTCTGCAGTCGCAACTCCATCAGGGCAGCTGCTTCGCGGTCACCGCACCACGCAACGAGCCGGTGCCGGCACGTCAGCAGAAAGTGCAGCACAGTGCCAGCGGAGACCAACTGCCGTTGACCGTCTTGTGTCTGGACAACGATGCGACGATTCTCGATGGCATGCGCGCCCTGCTCAGCCGCTGGGGGGTCGACTGTCGCATCGCTCTCGACGCGGAACAGGCCCAGGACGAGCTGGCGCGTGGTGCGGTCGAGCTGATCCTGGCCGACTACCATCTGGCCGATGGCGTTGACGGTTTGCAGGTACTGCAGCGGCTGCGTGACGTGCGTGGTGCGCTGCCGCCGGTGGCAATGATCACCGCCGATGGCAGCAGCGAACTGAAATACCGGGCACGGGCACTCGGCTATCCGGTACTGCACAAACCGGTGCGACCGGCCGCGCTGCGCGCCTTGCTCACGGCCCTGCTGCGTCGATAGCACGGCGCAATAGCCGCCAGCTCACTCGTTCTCGTCAGGCAGTATCGGCATGCTTTCCTGGTCGACCGCGAGCTGGCTGGCGATCAGCGCCACCTGGGTGCGGTTGTTGACGCCAAGCTTGCGCATGATGGCGGTCATGTGC
>JAPHUU010000188.1 GCA_026193555.1 Rhodanobacter sp. | reverse complement strand
GTGCTGCGCAACTATCTGGCGCAGCAGGCGATCGACCAGGCCACCCAGGGCAATCCGGCCGGCATCCACGAACTGCTCGAGGTGATGCGCCATCCCTATGACGATCAGCCCGGTCGCGAAGCGTTTGCGCAGAAGCGCCCCGACTGGGCACGGCACAAGGCCGGCTGTTCGATGCTGTCGTGCAGCTCGTGAGCCGGCCCGGCGCTGAAAAACACAAGGGCCGGCATGGCCGACCCCTGTGCTCGGTGCGTTGGTGCCCTCGAGACGATTCGAACGTCCGACCTGCCCCTTAGGAGGGGGCCGCTCTATCCAACTGAGCTACGAGGGCATGCGGCGGGATTTTCGCATGGATCACGCGGTGGTGCGATCCGGATTGCGTCGAAATGCCGACCGGGGCCTGAGTCCGCAGTCCATCGGTTCCATCCGGTTTTCGAGGTTGACGTGCATTCGCCGACGCCAGCCCGGCCACCCTGCCTGCCAGTGCTGCCGCCCGATCCGGTAGGATTCGGGGCGGCCTGCTAGAATGGATGGTTTATACGCATTCAATTCACGGTACCGGCGGGTGCCAGGCAAGTCCAGGAGTCAGTTTATGTCGCATGCAATCCTCAAGTCGCTCGGTCTCGGCAACGAACTGTCGGGCGGTTATCTCGGTCAGGGCGAGTGGTCCACCACCACCGACGCCGGCACGCTGCAGCCGCTGAATCCGGCGACCGGCGAAGTGATCGCCACGGTGCATGCGTCCAGCGCCGCCGACTACGAAGTGATCGTCAAGCGTGCCCAGGAGGCGTTCAAGGTCTGGCGCACCACCCCGGCGCCGCTGCGCGGTGAAGCGGTGCGGTTGTGCGGCGAAGCACTGCGCAAGCACAAGGATGCGCTCGGTTCGCTGGTCTCGCTGGAGATGGGCAAGATCAAGCCCGAGGGCGACGGCGAAGTGCAGGAGATGATCGACATCGCCGACTTCGCGGTGGGCCAGAGCCGCATGCTCTACGGCTACACCATGCATTCGGAGCGCCCCGGCCACCGCATGTACGAGCAGTACCATCCGCTGGGCATCGTCGGCATCATCAGCGCGTTCAACTTCCCGGTCGCGGTGTGGGCCTGGAACGCCATGCTGGCGGCCGTCTGCGGTGACATCTGCATCTGGAAGCCCTCGCCGAAGGTGCCGCTGACTGCGATCGCCACCATGAAGATCTGCAACGAGGCGCTGAAGGACGGTGGCTATCCGGACCTGTTCTTCCTGTTCAACGACGCCGGCAGCGAGCTGGCGCAGAACTTCGTCGACGACAATCGCGTAGGCCTGATCAGCTTCACCGGCTCGACCAAGGTCGGCCGCATGGTCGGCGAGCGCGTGGCGCACCGCATGGGCCGCTCGCTGCTCGAGCTGGGCGGCAACAACGCGATCATCCTGGACGAGTCGGCCGACCTGAAACTGGCGATTCCGGGCATCGTGTTCGGCTCGGTCGGCACCGCCGCCCAGCGCTGCACCTCCACCCGTCGTCTGTTCGTGCACGAGTCGATCTACGACAACGTGCTCGAGACGCTGGTCAAGGCCTACGGCCAGGTCGAGGGCAAGATCGGCGATCCGAACGAAGCCACCACGCTGATGGGTCCGCTCAACAGCCAGGACGCGGTGCAGGGTTACCTGGCGGCGATCGCCAAGGCCAAGGCGGCCGGCGGTACCGTCGCCACCGGTGGCAAGGCGCTGACCGAGCGCAAGGGCAACTTCGTGCTGCCCACGATCATCACCGGTCTGAAGAATTCGGACGAGGTGGTGCAGTCCGAGACGTTCGCGCCGATCCTCTACGTGATGAAGTTCACCACCCTCGATGAGGCGATCGAACTGCAGAACGGCGTGCCGCAGGGCCTGTCCTCGGCGATCTTCACCCAGAACCTGAAGTCGGCCGAGAAGTACCTGTCGGCGGCCGGTTCCGATTGCGGCATCTCCAACGTCAACATCGGTACCTCGGGCGCCGAGATCGGTGGCGCGTTCGGCGGCGAGAAGGAAACCGGCGGCGGTCGCGAGTCCGGTTCGGACGCCTGGAAGGTCTACATGCGTCGCCAGACCAATACCATCAACTACTCCGATTCACTGCCGCTCGCCCAGGGCATCAAGTTCGACCTGTAATATCAGGTTCGACCTGCAATATCGGACGAGCCGCAAGGCACTCCATGAACCGCGGGCTGGCAACGGCCCGCGGTTCATCGCAACATGTGACAGCATTGTCCCGTCCCCACACCGGTGAGCGACCCGATGAGCTATCAACCGTCCCGTCAGCCCGCGTCCGGCACCAACTCGCTGGCGATC
>JAPHUU010000441.1 GCA_026193555.1 Rhodanobacter sp. | reverse complement strand
CCAGCACTTGGGTGTAAAGCTTGCCGGAGACAAACGCCTTGCTGATACCTTCGGCGCGCAGGGCCGGCTGGGCGATGATGGCTGGAGCGGTCGCGGGACGATTCATGGCCACTACCTCAGCAACGTGGCGGGATCGGCGCGGCGCAGGCTGCGCATCGCCGCCAGGCCGGAAACCGCGGCCAGGCCCATGACCAGCACGATGCAGGCCAGCGCGGCGGGTACCGTCAACACCACCGGTACGTCCTGGCTGCGCGCCAGCAGCATCAGCACGACGCCGAGCACGCCAGCGCCCAGCAGGCCCAGCGCACCGACCCAGAACGCCTGCTCCAGCACCACCCGACGCAGCGCCGGCACACCCACGCCGAGGGCGTTGAGCGTGGCGTATTCGCGTACCGAACCGTTGACTGCAGCGATCAGCGTCTGGCTGGTGATCACGGCGCCGACCAGGAACACGATGCCGGCCAGGAACAGCACGCCCGCACCGGCGCCGGTATCGAACATCCAGTAGCGCACCGAGATGCTGGCGAAATGCTTCGCGCTCCATGTGGTGTAGGGGCCGAAGGCGGTGTTGCCGCGCAGCCGCGCGGCAACCGCATCCGCCTTGCTCGGGTCGCTCAGCTTGGCCACGAGATAGGTCGGCCCGCTGTCGGCGGGGTCGCTGTCCAGTTGCCTTGCGGTATCGAGCGAGCACAGCACATTGACGCCGCCCAGCGCGCGCAGGCCGCTGCTGATGCCGACCACGGTGACCCGATGGCCGTTGATGGTCGCGGTCTGGCCAATGTCGACACCCAGCTGATCCAGGTCGGAACGATCGACGACGACCGCATCCGGCGCTGCCAGAAGGGCTCGCAGGGAAGGCGGCAGGGCCTTGGAAAACATCAGGCCGTCCGGGCTCGGATCGATGCCGGACACAAACACCGAGACACCACCGGTCTCGCTCGGCCCACGCCAGTCGCCGTCGACCCAGATGTAGGGCTCGACCCGCTGCACGGCGGGGTCCATCAGCACCCGCGATTCAACATCGGCGTCGATCGAACGCCCCTGGCCCACGCTCTGGGTGCCGGGGTAGCCGACCCACACATCGGCTGACGAGCCGGTAATGTAGACACTGGTGCTGCCGAAGATACCCAGTACCAGGGCGATCTGCAGCAGTTGCAGCAGCCCGGCAAAACCGACCGCCAGCATCGCTGGCAGAAACCGTCGCCATTCGTAGATCAACGTCTTGCGCGCCAGGGCCACCATCAGTGGTGTACCTCGTTGCCCGGCGATGCCGACCCCGGTGGGGCTGGCGAAGTGGCCGTTGCATCTTTTGGTGCTTCTTTCGGCGGCAGCGGTGCGCCTCCCAGGGCCTTGAACAATGCCACGTAAGCCAGGCTGTGATCGGCGCGGGCGCCAGCCAGTTCGATATCGGCCTGATCGGCCGCAATTTCACTCTCGGCGCGATCAAGCGGACTGTCCAGCTGCAATCCCACCCGCGTTTTCACTGCCTGGTCGGCGCGGCCAAGGGCTTGCGAGGCCAACAGGCTGTGATGTTCGCGCTGCTCCTGTTGCTGCAGGCTGCCGAGCGCAGTCTCCACTTCGGCCACGCCTTGCAGCACCGCTTGCCGATAGGCCAGCAGACTGGCCTGCAGCTCGTGTCCCTTGGCGTGCTCGGCTGCCAGCCGCATGCCCCAGTCGAACAGCGGAATATTGAGCAGGGGCCCCAGCGATGCTATGCCGTTGGGAGAGTCGGATCGGGGGCGGTTGTTGACGATCTGGGTAGACCAGACCATGGATGCCCCCAGGCCGATGCTGGGGTACATGTCAGCATGCGCCAGCGCCAGTGCGCCGGAAGCCTGCAGCACATCCGCTTCGGCCCGTGCGATCTCCGGACGCGTGCGCAGCAGCTCGGCCGGAGTGCCATCGAGTTGCCATGCTCCCAGCTCGGGTTGCGCGCCCGCCTGCAGCCAATCCGGATCGGGGTGGTTCTGGCCAAGCAGCACTGCCAGCCTTTGCGCACTGGCGTTGATGGCTTGCCGGGGGGCTGCCAATGCGGCCTCGGACTGCGCGAATGTCGCTTGTGCCTGATCGACTGCGCCGGGTGCCGCCAGTTGCAGACGCTGGCGTGCCTGCAGCCATTGCCACTGGCGCTGATGGGCTTGGGAAATCCGCTGCAGCAGATGCTCCTGCTGCTGCGCGGTGCGCAGATCGATCCAGTTGCGAACGACTTCGGCGACCAGTGACACCCGTGCGCTGCGCAGGTCGGCGGTGCTGGCATCCAGCGCGCCTTGCGATGCACGCCGGACTCCCTCGGTACGGCCGAACAATCCCAGCTCCCAGCTGGCGTCAAAACCGGCGACAAAATACGAGGCGGTGGCATCCGGGTCGATTGCGTCGTCGGTACGCGCGCTCAACCGGGGCAGGAAGCGTCCATGGGCATGGCTTTGCAGCACACGCGTGGCGCGCAGCCGTTCGACCGCCTGCGCCACATCGAGATTGCTGGCCAGCGCGCGGTCGACCAGCCCATCGAGCTCGGCGTCGCCGAAAGCATGCCACCAGCCGTGCAGGTCGGTGGACTTGGCCGGATCCGAGGCGATCGCATGCTGCCACTGCGCAGGCAACGGTGGCGCCAGCTTCGGAAGTGGTGCGGCGCACCCGGCCACGCAGGCCACAAGGGCACCGAACAGGCAGGTACGCAACCGCCTGCCGTTGATGAGGACGTTCAAACCGCGAGATGACATGGCAAGCTCTTGTCTACCGCGATGCGCGGGCGCTGGTGCGACGTGCGGGTACCCGTGGTGGTCATGGTTGGTCGTTGCCACAGCGTGATGGTCAGCCCTTTATTGTGAAGGCGAAGGAAGATAGTGCAATACCCCATGCTGTTGTGCGTTCCGGCGAGCGGCAGCGACGGTTCGCCGTACGGGCTCATCCGCTGGTCGGCACGGGGGGGAAATGCACTTCCACGCACAGTCCGTGATCCTCGGCGAGCTGATAGATCACCTCGGCATGATGTCGTTCGGCGATGCGCTGCACGATCGCCAGCCCCAGGCCGCTACCTTCCTCGTTGCCGTTGCCGGAGGGGCCGCGGAAGAAGCGCTCGCTAAGTCTGGGCAGCAATTCGGGCGGCACGCCGGGGCCATTGTCCTCCACGCTGAGGTTGGCGCCGCCATCCTCGCGTGCCTGCAGGTTGACGGTGACGGTGCTGCCACGGCCGGCATAGCGCACGCTGTTGTCGATCAGGTTGTCCAGCAAGTCGTACACGCAGGAAGCATCGCCGAGGATACATAGCGGTTGCTTGGCCGGGCCTTGGTAACCCAGGTCCACGCCGGCGGCGAGCGCCTCGTGCACGCGCATGGAGACCGCCTCGGGAACCAGCTGCGCGAGGTCGAGCAGGCTGCGATCAACGGTTTCCAGCGGCGAGGCCTGGGCGCGCGTCAATGCCAGCAGTTGTGATGACGTGCGTGCCGCGCGCAGGGTCAGGCGCCGGATGTGCAGCAGCGAATCAGTGACGGTTTCCGGCCGTGGATCAGCCAGCGCACGGTCGACCTGCAGACTCAATCCGGCCAGTGGGGTGCGCAGCTGGTGCGCGGCATCGGCGATGAAACGGTCGTGCAGGGCCAGCATGCTGCGCAGTCGTGCGAACAGTGCATCGATGGTGCGCGTCAGCGGCAGGATCTCCTGTGGCACGTCGGCGCCACCGATCGGCGTCAGTTCGTGCGAGCGGGCCGCCAGCCGTGCCGCCAGCGGATCGAGTACACGCAGGCCATGACTGACGCCAAACCAGACCAGCGACAATACGGCGAGCAGCAGCAGTGCCTGCATGCCGGTCGCCAGCAGCAGGATTTCACGCGCCTGCTCATGGCGATCACGCAGGGTTTCGGCCACCGTGATGGTGAGGGTGTCGCCCGGATCCTGTGGCGCAATGATCCGCACCGCGGCCGCGCGCAGGCGGTGCCGGTCGAGGCGGGTGTCATACAGCGTGGAGGTTGCTCCGGCAAACGAGGCACCCGCTGCTTGCGGCAATTCGCCATTGCCAGCCAGCAGCCCGCGCCGGGAGCTGTAGACGGCGAAGTAGCTGCGGCCATCCGGGTCGTATTCGAGCAGGAAGCGCGCCTGTGGCGTCAGCACGTCGCCCAGTCTTTCGTTGCCGAGCATTTTCGCCAATGTCCGCGCGTCGTCGCTGAGATCGCGGTCATGCACCCGGTTGGCATAGGTCAGGGCCACGCCATAGGTCAGGACCGAGTCGATCAACAGCAGTATGGCCATCGGAATCAGCAGGAAAACCAGCAGGCGGCGACGCAGGCTGGGGCGTCGCAGACGCGCTTGTTGCAGGCTCATGGGTGAGCGTCCCCGGAGTGCACCGTTTCTTCCAGCAGGTAGCCCAGGCCGCGGATCGTGCGTACGCCGGTGCCGCTGCCCTGCAATTTGCGACGCAGCCGGTGGATGGCGATGTCCAGTCCGTTGTCGGTCAGTTCCTGGTCCCAGTCGCACAGTGCCTCGATCAATTGCGTTCGACTCGTCACGCGATCGGCACGCAGCGCCAGCGCCTCCAGCAACCCGAATTCACGTGCGGTCAGTTCCAGCGTGGAGTCATCGATCCATGCGCGGTGGCCGGGCAGATCCAGCCGCAGCCGTCCCAGCTGCAACTCGGGCACGCCCTGGCTGCTGATCCTGCGCAGCAGGGCACGCACGCGTGCTTCGAACTCGGACAGCGCGAAAGGCTTCACCAGGTAATCGTCGGCCCCCAGGTCGAGCACGCGCACACGCTCGGGCAGGCCATCGCGGGCAGTTACCACCAGTACCGGCATGCCGGCGCCGCGGCCTCGCAGTCGTCGCAATACCTCGCTGCCGTCCAGTCCGGGCAGGCCCAGATCGAGCACCAGCAGGTCGTAGCCATGGTCGCGCAGGGCCGCATCAGCCAGATTGCCGTTGGCCACATGATCCACCGCGTGGCCACCGCGACGCAGTGATGCGCAGATGCCATCGGCGATGGAGGGGTCGTCCTCGGCAAGCAGGATGCGCATGCGGGGTTCCTTGGTGGAGCGCTCGCTCGAAGCGCGGTACCGGGCGATTTCGATGTAGCAGCGGGATCGGCTTGGACAACCGTCTCATTGGTCGAATGAACGCGAATTATCGTTCATTTCGTGGCGCCTCAGCCAACAAAGACAAGACGGGACAACCTTGGTTCCATGGCGGCGAGGGGATGTCATCTGGAAAAGCCCAAACGCCCGCGAGCTGGTTGCGGTTGCATCTTGCCCATTATCGGCGTGGGCGACACGTATGGTGAAGTCCTCACAAATTGTCGAGGCGAAGCCAGTCATCGGCATGGGACAGCGTGAGGTGTTGGTTGGGGAGCGGACCCATTGCCGGCTGCGCTTGCGACTGCTCCTGCATGTACCCTTGTCAGCCTGTTGGCACGGCCCGTGGTTGGACGCCGTTGCCATTCCCGCCAAGTATTCCGCGCAGGGCCGGTGCACACATGCAATCCATTGAACTGCTGATCAACGACGCTTTCGAACGCCGCGACGCACTGGCCTCGGCTGAAATCGACTCCCACCTGCGCCCGGCAATCGAGCGGGTGCTTGGATTGCTCGAATCCGGCGAGCGTCGCGTTGCCGAGCCGGATGGCCAAGGTGGCTGGACGGTCAACCAGTGGATCAAGAAGGCGGTGCTGCTGTATTTCCGCATCAACGGCAACCAGGTGGTCGATGGTGGCCCGGCGCTGGCCTTCGACAAGGTGCCGCTGCGTTTCGCACAGGGCAACGATGCAGAGTTGCAGGGTCTTGGCGCGCGGGTGGTGCCCGGTGCGCTGGTGCGCCGTGGCGCGCACATCGCCAAGGATGCGGTGCTGATGCCGAGCTACGTCAATATCGGCGCGTACGTCGGTGCGGGGACGATGGTCGATACCTGGGCCACGGTAGGCTCCTGCGCGCAGATCGGCGCGGGGGTGCATCTGTCCGGCGGTGTCGGCATCGGTGGCGTGCTGGAGCCGTTGCAGGCCACCCCGACGATCATCGAGGACAACTGCTTCATCGGCGCGCGTTCGGAAGTGGTCGAGGGCGTGGTGATCGAGAAGGGCAGTGTGATCGGCATGGGCGTGTTCCTCGGTCAGTCCACACGGATCTACAATCGTGCCACCGGCGAGGTCAGCTACGGCCGCATCCCGGCCGGCAGCGTGGTCGTCGCAGGCAGCCTGCCGGCGAAGGATGGCAGCCACAGCCTGTATGCCGCGATCATCGTCAAGCAGGTTGACGCCAGGACGCGCGGCAAGACCAGCATCAACGAACTGCTGCGGAGCGGTGAATGACGATCACGCTCTATGGCTTGCCCAACTGCGATACCTGCCGCAAGGCGCGGAACTGGCTGGGCCGGTTCGAGGTGCCGCACGAGTTCGTCGACTACCGCGCCAACCCGCTGTCACCAACCGTGCTGAAGGCCTGGGCACAGCAGCTTGGCGGCTGGGAGGCGCTGGTGAACAAGTCCTCCACCACCTGGCGCAACCTGTTGCCGCAGCGCAAGAACCCGGGCAGCGATCCGGAGTGGACGCTGTTGTTGCGCGAACACCCCGCGCTGGTTCGCCGTCCGGTGGTGGTGCAGAACGACGGGTCGGTCAGCGTGGGCTTCAGCGACAACGGCTTCAAGAAGCTGTTCGGCAAGTAGCGGGGCTTGAAGAGCGCCCTGGCCTGCGTTTCTCTGCCTGCGGTCGTGCGTGGCTTGCCGAGCACGCGGATGCGAGAATCGAATGCACTGCGTTGCCCGTGATTGCCTGAGACCCCTGCCATGTCCGATGTGCTCGACCTCACCAGCGATTTGATCAGCCGCCGCTCGGTGACGCCGGAGGACGCAGGCTGCCTGCCGCTGATTGGCGGACGGCTGGAGCGCGCCGGGTTTCGCGTCGAGTATCTGCGCTACGGCGAGGTGGACAACCTGTGGGCCACGCACGGGCAGGAAAATCAGCCCGGCAGTGGCCCGACCCTGATCTTCCTCGGCCACACCGACGTGGTGCCCAGTGGGCCGGAAGGCGCGTGGCGCAGCCCGCCGTTCGAGCCAACCGTCGTGGATGGCCGTCTATACGGCCGTGGCGCGGCGGACATGAAAGGCTCGGTGGCGGCGATGGTGGTGGCGCTGGAGCAGTTCGTGGCGACGCATCCGCATCATCGCGGCCGGGTTGGTCTGCTGCTGACCAGCGACGAGGAGGGGCCGACCAACCTCGATGGCGTGCGTCGGGTGGTCGAGCACTTCCGCACCACCGGCGAGCGTATCGACTGGTGCGTGGTGGGCGAGCCGTCGTCGCAGGCGAAGCTTGGCGACCTGATTCGTGTCGGTCGGCGCGGCTCGTTGTCCGCCACGTTGACCGTGCGTGGCGTGCAGGGCCACGTCGCCTATCCGGACCAGGCGCTCAATCCGATCCATGCCTTCGCGCCGGCGCTGGCTGAACTCGCGGCCGAACGCTGGGACGAAGGCAATGGCGATTTCCCGCCCACGTCGTTCCAGGTTTCCAACCTCAACGCCGGCACCGGCGCCAACAACGTCATCCCCGGCACGCTCACCGCGCTGATCAATTTCCGCTACAGCACCGCCAGCACTGCCGCCAAGCTGCGCGCGCGCGCCGAGGCCATCCTCCAACGGCATGGTCTGGACTACGCGTTGCAGTGGAACCTCTCCGGCGAGCCGTTCCTGACGCCGCCGGGTGGCGTGCTGCGCGAAACGGTAGTTGCCGTGTGCCGCGAGCTTTGCGGCATCGATCCCGAACAGAGCACCGGCGGTGGCACCTCCGATGGACGCTTCATCGCGCCGCTGGGCGTGGAGGTGGTGGAGGTGGGGCCGGTCAACGCGACGATCCACAAGGCCAACGAGTGCGTGGCACTGGCTGAGCTGGAGCAATTGCCTGGGGTCTATCGGGAAGTGTGCGAGCGGATGTTGGGATGAGTGGGGCGTCGGCCCCATCGTCGCGGCGCATTCCAATCGTTCGACAGGATCTGAGTGAACCAGCTTCACCCCGTCAATTCAGCCGCATCTTCAAGACAATCGGCCAATCTCGGCCATTCCCCGTCATGCGACGCCGGCCTCGTCACCCAGCCGTCGGCTCCAGTGTCAGCGTGTGCTGCGTTGGTCCAGGCAGCAGGGGCGTGGGACGGCCCTCGACCCAGTCCTCGTTGCCGGCGCCGTAGTAAGGCGACAGTGGGTTGTCGCTCTGCCCGCCGGGCATCTCCAGGATGCCTTGCGCCTCATGGCCCGGCGAGACGTCGAGGCGTTCGGACGCGCCCGCGGTGGGGGTGGCGACGCGTGGCATGTTGTTGTCGCCGGGCAGCGGCACATGGGGCATGTCGAGATAGCGGCCGAGGAAGCCGGGCAGGGCGCGCGCCAGTGGATGATCGATCGCGCTGCGATTGCGCTCGCCCCACGTGCGGGCCGCGAGGCCGCCGGGTCGGGCACCCAGTTCGGCGACCACCTGATGGGCGGCGGCCAGCAGCAGGGCGTGCCAGTTGGGGTAGCGCGGGTCGAGCAGATTGGCCGGTTGGGCGCGCAGCATCATCCATACCGCCGCCTCGGCATTGCCCTGGCCTGGCCAGCTGAAGTCGGCGTAACGCTGCCTGACCCTTGCCGCGAATGGGATCAGGGCGTCCTCGGTGACGTGGCTGCGGAATGCACGCACCAGCCGGTAGTCGACGCTGTTCACCGCGGCGCGGCCGCGCCAGCTTCGTGTGAGCTGCCGCAGTTGCTGCAGCGCCGGGTCGGTACTGCCGGTGAGGGTGCTCTGCAGCAGGTGTTGCCAGCGGGTCAGCAGCACGGCGCGACTGTCGAGCTGGATGTCGAGCAGGTCGGCGGGGCTGAAGCGTGCGTGGGCGCGCAGATCGTCGCGGATCTGCTGCGCGCGTGCGCCGAGGTCGTGGCCGCCGTCGCCGAGCAGCGCCAGTGCGGCACCGTCGACGGTACGGTTGTTGGCGGTCCAAAGTCGGCCGTCGACGGGGCGCTCCAGACGCGGGTATTGCGTGGCGATGGCCCAGCCCTGCCAGCCGCTGCCCGGCCGCGACCAGTCGGCTGGTAGCAGTGGATCGAAGCCGACGCGCAGCGGGATGCTGTTGCCGGCGAGCGTCCAGCCGATATCGCCGCTGCTGTCGGCGACCAGCAGGTTCTGCGGCGGCATGCCCAGTTGTGGCGCCAGATTCAGTGCATCTGGCACATCCGCCGTGTGTTCGAACTGCATCAGCGTCAGGTTGTAACCGTGCGGTTGGCCACCGATCCACGCCAGCGCCAGTGGCGTGCCGTCGGTATCGCTGGCCATGACCGGCCCCCAGCGGGTGTCCTCGACCTTCAGGATCGTGTCCGGCTGGCCCTTGACCTGGATGTGCTCGTCGTGGATTTCGATCGTCGCCCAGCCTTCGGGCACCTTGTAGCGGGCGGGGTCGGTCGGATCGCGCAACACGCGTACCCAGTCCAGCCAGTCGCCGTAGCTGTTG
>JAPHUU010000363.1 GCA_026193555.1 Rhodanobacter sp. | reverse complement strand
CTGATCCACCCGATCGCGATGGACGAAGGCCTGCGTTTCGCCATTCGCGAAGGCGGCCGCACCGTCGGCGCCGGCGTGGTGGCCAAGGTCATCAAGTAAACTGCTCTTATGAATAGTCCGGCATGGATGCCGGTTTGATCTCTGCCATCAGGGAGGATGGCTGAAGAAAACGTCACGAGGCGAGCGGGCTGAAGCCGCTCGCCTCGTGTTTCAAGTTCAAGCCATGTACGCCAGTAGCTCAATTGGCAGAGCAGCGGTCTCCAAAACCGCAGGTTGGGGGTTCAAGTCCCTCCTGGCGTGCCACTCTCCGAGGATCGAGATGGGTGACGATGGCAAGCCGGCTTCAACAGCTCGGCATGCTGCTGACACCTGATTACTGCGCATGAATACCAAGGCAGAACAGCCCAAGGGCACGAACACCGCTGACGTCGGCAAGCTGGTACTGGCCGGGCTGGTGCTGGCTGGTGGCATCTTTGCCTATTCGTGGTTCGGCAACGACGGCAATATCTCATCGTCGGTGCGCCTGCTCGGGGTGCTGGCCGCGCTGGTGCTTTCGCTGGCGATCGCCGCATTCACCGCGCTGGGGCGCCGGGTCAGGAACTTCATCGCCGAGTCGCAGTTCGAAATGCGCAAGGTGGTCTGGCCCACCAAGGATGAGACGCTCAAGACCACCGGCATCATCATCGTGGTGGTGATCATCCTGTCGCTGCTGTTGGGTCTGATTGACCTGATCCTGAAGTCGGTCATTCTCGACTGGCTGCTGAAGTTGGGTACCTGAGGTAGTGAGCATGAGTAAACGTTGGTACGTGATACACGCCTATTCGGGTTTCGAGAATCAGGTGAAGCGTTCGCTGGATGAGCGGATCAAGCGTGCCGAGATGGAGGAGCGCTTCGGCGAGGTGCTGGTGCCGACCGAGGAAGTGATCGAGATGCGCGGTGGCCAGAAGCGCCGCAGTGAGCGGAAGTTCTTCCCCGGCTACGTCCTGGTTCAGATCGAGACGAATACCGATGGCAAGGCGCCGCGAATCGATGACGAGTGCTGGCATCTGATCAAGGAAACCCCGAAGGTCATGGGTTTCATCGGCGGCACCGCTGATCGCCCGCTGCCAATCAAGGACAGCGAGGCCGAGACGATCCTCAGTCGTGTGCGCGAAGGCGTCGAGAAACCCAGGCCAAAAGTGCTGTTCGAGCCGGGCGAGATGGTTCGCGTCACCGAGGGCCCGTTCAATGACTTCAATGGCGTGGTTGAGGAAGTCAACTACGACAAGAGCCGCCTGCGCGTGGCGGTGCTGATCTTCGGTCGGTCGACCCCTGTCGAGCTGGACTTCGGTCAAGTCGAGAAAGCCTGATCTTTGCCACCATCGAGCCCTTGGCACGGGGATTGCTGTTGGTCTGACTAATCTCTATACTGTGCGGTTCACGCCGGGGTCTCACGACTCGGCGTGCCCGTGTTTCAGGCCCTGCGGGATGCGGGGCCGTTCCTTCCATCCATGGAATTGGTGAACAGCGAGGAGCCGCAAGGCGCCCGGACTCGCGAGGAAAAGCCCAATGGCAAAGAAAGTCGTCGGTTACATCAAGCTGCAGGTCAAGGCCGGTCAGGCCAATCCGTCGCCGCCGGTCGGTCCGGCGCTCGGTCAGCGTGGCCTGAACATCATGGAGTTCTGCAAGGCGTTCAATGCCGCCACGCAGAAGCTGGAGCCGGGTCTGCCGATTCCGTGCATCATCACCGCGTACTCCGATCGCAGCTTCACCTTCATCACCAAGACCCCGCCTGCCACGATTCTTCTGAAGAAGGCAACCGGTGTGGCCAAGGGTTCGCCCAAGCCGAACACCGACAAGGTGGGCAAGGTTACCCGCAAGCAGCTGGAAGACGTGGCCAAGCTGAAGGAGCCGGATCTCACGGCTGCTGATCTGGACGCCGCGGTGCGCACCATTGCCGGTAGCGCCCGCAGCATGGGCCTTGTGGTGGAGGGTTAAGACATGACAAAGCTCACGAAGCGTATGAAGTCGGCGCAGGCCGCGGTGCAGCCGGGCAAGTTCTACGGCCTGGAAGAAGCCCTCAAGATCGTCAAGGACAACGCCAAGGCGAAGTTCGCCGAATCGGTCGATGTGGCCGTGCGTCTGGGTATTGACGCCAAGAAGTCCGACCAGGGTGTGCGTGGCTCCTCACTGCTGCCGCATGGCACCGGCAAGACCATCAAGGTTGCCGTGTTCTGCCCGCCGGGCGAAAAGGCAGAAGCCGCGAAGGCCGCCGGTGCCGATGCCGTCGGCATGGACGATCTGGCTGAGCGCATGCAGGGCGGTGATCTCGACTTCGGTCGCGTGATCGCCACACCGGATGCGATGCGCGTGGTCGGCAAGCTCGGTCAGTTGCTTGGTCCGCGCGGCCTGATGCCGAATCCGAAGGATGGCTCGGTCACAGCCGACGTCGCCAACGCCGTAAAGAATGCCAAGGCCGGCCAGGTGAAGTTCCGCAACGACAAGGCGGGCATCGTTCACGCCACTATCGGCAAGGCCAGCTTCGACGCTGCGCAGCTGGCTGACAACCTCAACACCCTGATCGCCGATGTGATCAAGGCCAAGCCGTCGACTGCCAAGGGCGTGTTCCTGCAGAAGGTGGCGCTGTCCAGCACGATGGGCGTCGGCGTTGCCGTCGATACGTCGTCGCTGAATACCTCGGCGAAGTAAGAATAAAGCCCCGTGCCGGCGCGTAGCCGGTGCGGGCAGTTTTTGAAGGTAGTCCAGGCCTCTGCATAAAAGCCTGGATCGCCGTCAAAGACCGCAGGCGCGATCAGCGCGCGACGACGACGGGCAGGGAGCTCGCCAGTGGCAGGGAATCGCCGTCGTCGCCAGCGGGGTCGCTTAATCGGGTTCTTCGCGGATCCGGCCTGCGCAGATGGTGCTGCCCCTTCTGGAATTTTCGATTTGTTCTGGAAAGGCCAACACCCGGGACACTTGTGTCCCCGACGTCAGGGATGGCGTCGCCCAGGACCGCAAGCGGCAGGAGCCGTGAGCGGAGTTCATTTGGAGGAGTGCAATGGCTCTAAATCTGACTCAGAAGCAAGAAGTAGTCGCCGAACTGGCAGAAGTTGCCGCGAAGGCTCACTCCCTGGTCGCTGCCGAGTATGCGGGCACCACGGTCGAACAAATGACCGCGATGCGCAAAAAGGCCCGTGAGACCGGTGTGTACTTGAGAGTTGTCAAGAACACACTCGCTTCGCGCGCCGTGGCTGGTACCGAATTCGAGGTCGTCAAGGACGTCCTGATCGGTCCGCTGCTGTACGCGTTCTCGACGGAAGAGCCCGGCGCCGCCGGGCGTCTGATCAAGGAATTTGCCAAGGGCAACGACAAGCTGAAGGCGAAAATCGTCTCGTTCGAAGGCAAGCTGCTGCCGGCTGAACACGTCGAGGTGCTGGCGTCGCTGCCGACCCGCGAACAGGCGTTGGCCATGCTGGCCCGCGTGCTGGCCGAACCGGCCACGATGTTTGCCCGTGTCGTCAAGGCGGTGGCCGACAAGCAGGGTGGTGGCGAAGTTGCCGCCGAAGCCCCGGCTGAAGCCGAACCCGCCTAAGTTCAACGTCAATTCAAACCGAATCCATTTCCAGAGGTAAATCAAATGTCCCTGTCCAACGAACAGATCGTTGAAGCCGTCGCCACCAAGTCACTCATGGAAGTGATGGATCTGGTGAAGGCGATCGAAGAGAAGTTTGGCGTGACCGCCGCAGCGCCAGTCGCCGCCGCGGGTCCTGCTGCTGCTGCCCCGGTTGCCGAGGCGCAGACCGAATTCGACGTCATCCTGAAGAACTGCGGCGCCAAGAAGGTCGATGTGATCAAGGCCGTCCGCGCCATCACCGGCCTGGGCCTGAAGGAAGCCAAGGACCTCACCGAGGCCGGTGGCGTCCTGAAGGAAGCCGTTTCGAAGGAAGACGCCGAGAAGTTCAAGAAGGATCTCGAAGCTGCGGGCGCCACGGTCGAATTGAAGTAATCGGCGTTTGCGCGCCGTAACTTCGACTTGACGTCAAGCAAGCCTGGGGGCGAAAGCCCCCGGGCTTTGCCTGCTTAGTCGGAAAGACAGGAGTGGGAAGGGGGATGGAGAATGGGGAATTGTCAGCAAATTCCCCATTCTCGATTCCCAAATCCCAAGATTTTTCATTTAGCCGGTGTGTGCACCACCGGCGTCACTGCGAACCGAGGCGCTACCGATCATGGCCTACTCGTTTACCGAGAAGAAACGCATCCGCAAGGATTTTGGCAAGCGTCCGCCTGTACTGGACGTGCCGAACCTGCTGACCATCCAGACCGATTCCTACCGGGAGTTTCTGCAGGAGCATGTTGCACCCAAACAGCGCGGCGAAAAGGGTCTGCATGCTGCTTTGAAATCGGTTTTCCCGATTTCCAGCTATTCGGGAAACGCGGCGTTGGAGTATGTCGACTATCGTCTCGGCGAGCCGGCGTTCGACGAGCGCGAGTGCCGCAGCCGTGGCATGACCTACGGTGCGCCGCTGCGCACCACGGTGCGTCTGGTCATCTATGACAAGGAGAGCCCGGCGTCGAAGAAGGTGGTCAAGTACATCAAGGAGCAGGAGGTCTACATGGGCGAGATTCCGCTCATGACCGACACCGGCACCTTCATCATCAACGGCACCGAGCGCGTCATCGTCTCGCAGCTGCACCGTTCGCCGGGCGTGTTCTTCGATCACGATCGCGGCAAGACGCACAGTTCCGGCAAGCTGCTGTTCTCGGCCCGCGTGATTCCCTACCGCGGTTCCTGGCTCGATTTCGAGTTCGACCCGAAGGATGCGCTGTTCACCCGTATCGATCGTCGCCGCAAGTTGCCGGTGACGGTGCTGTTGCGTGCGCTTGGCTACAACAACGAGGAAATGCTTGGCATCTTCTTCGAGCACAACGTGTTCCACCTTGGCAAGAAGGGCGGTATCACGTTGGAGCTGGTGGCCGAGCGTCTGCGCGGCGAGACTTTGAGCTTCGATCTGGCGATCGGCGGCAATGTGCTGGTCGAGGCGGGCAAGCGCATTACTGCGCGTCACGTGCGCCAGCTCGCCGCCGAGAACATCACCGCACTGGAAGTGCCGGACGATTACCCGGTGGGCCGCATCGTGGCCACCGACATCGTCGACAGCAATACCGGCGAGTTGCTGGCTTCGGCCAATGACGAGATCACCGTCGAGCAGCTGGAAGCCTTCCGCAACGCGGGCATCGAGACGGTGCCGACGCTGTACGTGAACGATCTGGATCGCGGCGCCTACATCTCGCACACGCTGCGCATCGACAACACCAAGACGCCGCTCGAGGCGCTGGTGGAAATCTACCGGATGATGCGCCCGGGTGAGCCGCCGACCAAGGATGCGGCGCAGAACCTGTTCTTCAACCTGTTCTTCACCTTCGATCGCTACGATCTGTCGGGTGTTGGCCGGATGAAGTTCAATCGGCGCGTGGGCCGCAAGGAAATCCTCGGCCCGGGTGTGCTTTACGATCATCGGTACTTCTCCGAGCGCAAGGAAGAAGCCTCGCAGAAGATGGTCAGGGAGCAGGGCGAAACGTCCGATATCCTTGACGTGCTGAAGGTGCTGATCGACATCAAGAACGGCCACGGTACCGTCGATGACATCGATCACCTGGGTAATCGGCGCGTGCGTTCGGTCGGCGAGATGGCCGAAAACACCTTCCGTATCGGCCTGGTGCGCGTCGAGCGCGCGGTACGCGAGCGCCTGTCGCTGGCCGAGGCCGACGGCCTGACGCCGCAGGACCTGATCAACGCCAAGCCGGTGGCAGCCGCGGTGAAGGAGTTCTTCGGCTCCTCGCAGCTGTCCCAGTTCATGGATCAGAACAACCCGCTGTCGGAAGTCACCCACAAGCGTCGTGTCTCCGCGCTCGGGCCGGGCGGCCTGACCCGCGAACGCGCCGGCTTCGAGGTGCGCGACGTGCATCCGACCCATTACGGTCGCGTCTGCACCATCGAAACGCCGGAAGGCCCGAACATCGGCCTGATCAACTCGCTGGCCGTGTATGCCCGCACCAACTCGTACGGCTTCCTCGAGACGCCGTACCGCAAGGTGGCGAGCAGCAAGGTCACCGACAAAGTCGATTACCTCTCGGCGATCGAGGAGGGTGATCACGTGATCGCCCAGGCGAACTCACCGCTGGACAAGCACGGTGGTTTCGTCGAGGACTTCGTGTCCTGTCGTTTCCGCGGCGAGTCCGAGCTGCGTCCGGCTTCCGAAGTCGACTACATGGACGTCTCGCCGATGCAGACCGTATCGGTCGCGGCAGCGCTGGTGCCGTTCCTGGAGCACGATGACGCGAACCGCGCACTGATGGGCGCGAACATGCAGCGCCAGGCGGTCCCGACCCTGCGTTCGCAGACCCCGCTGGTGGGTACCGGCATCGAGCGCGCGGTGGCGCGTGACTCGGGCGTCATTGTCAGTGCCAAGCGTGGCGGCGTGATCGACCAGGTCGATGCGGCGCGTATCGTGGTGCGTGCACATGAGGAAGAGGTCGGCGACAACGATGCCGGCGTCGACATCTACACGCTGACCAAGTACACCCGCTCCAACCAGAACACCAACCTCAACCAGCGCCCGCTGGTGAACGTGGGTGACATCGTGGCGAAGGGCGATACGCTGGCCGATGGTTCGTCGACCGATCTGGGCGAGCTCGCACTCGGCCAGAACATGCTGATCGCGTTCATGCCGTGGAACGGCTACAACTTCGAAGACTCGATCCTGCTCTCCGAGCGGGTGGTGCAGGAAGACCGCTACACCTCGATCCACATCGAGGAGCTGTCCTGCATCGCGCGTGACACCAAGCTGGGCGCCGAGGAAATCACCGCCGACATCCCGAACGTGGGCGAGCAGGCGCTGGCGCGCCTGGACGAGTCGGGCATCGTCTACATCGGTGCTGAGGTGAAGGCTGGCGACATCATGGTCGGCAAGGTCACGCCGAAGGGCGAGAGCCAGCTGACCCCGGAAGAGAAGCTGCTGCGCGCGATCTTCGGCGAGAAGGCGTCCGACGTGAAGGACAGCTCGCTGCGCGTGCCGCCGGGCATGGACGGCACCGTCATCGACGTGCAGGTGTTCACCCGCGATGGCATCGAGAAGGACAAGCGCGCCAAGCAGATCGAGGAAACCGAGGTCAAGCGGGTCCGCAAGGATCTGGATGACCAGTTCCGCATCCTCGAAGGCGCGATCTACAGCCGCATGCGTACCCAGCTCGTCGGCAAGCCCGCGATGAGCGGCCCGGGTGGTCTCAAGCGCGGTACCGAGATCACTGATGCGTACCTTGATGGCCTGAAGAAGGACGACTGGTTCAAGGTCAACGTCAAGGACGAGGAAGTCACCGAGTTCCTCGAGCGTGCTGCCGACCAGATCAAGCGTCACAAGGAAGAGTTCGACAAGCGTTTCAAGGAGAAGCAGGGCAAGATCACCCAGGGCGACGACCTCGCGCCGGGCGTGTTGAAGATGGTCAAGGTGTTCCTGGCAGTGAAGCGCCGCATCCAGCCGGGCGACAAGATGGCTGGCCGTCACGGCAACAAGGGCGTGGTCTCGAACGTGGTGCCGGTGGAAGACATGCCGTATTCCGCCGATGGCGTCCCGGTCGACATCGTGCTGAACCCGCTGGGCGTGCCCTCGCGCATGAACATCGGGCAGATTCTGGAAGTGCATCTGGGCTGGGCCGCCAAGGGCCTGGGCAAGAAGATCCAGAAGATGCTGGAGGCGCAGGAGAAGGTGGCCAAGATCCGCGAGTTCCTCGACCAGATCTACAACGGTCAGGTATCCGGTGCCGTTCAGTACGTCGATCTGAAGTCGCTGACCGACAAGGAGATCTTCACCCTTGCCACCAATCTGCAGGAAGGCGTGCCGATGGCGACGCCGGTGTTCGATGGCGCCGAGGAGTCCGAGATCAAGGCGATGCTGAGGTTGGCGGATCTGCCCGAGTCGGGTCAGACCATGCTGTATGACGGCCGTACCGGCGAGGCGTTCGATCGCCCGGTTACCGTCGGGTACATGCATTACCTCAAGCTCAACCATCTGGTCGACGACAAGATGCACGCGCGTTCCACCGGTCCTTACTCGCTGGTCACCCAGCAGCCGCTGGGCGGCAAGGCGCAGTTCGGTGGTCAGCGCTTCGGCGAAATGGAAGTCTGGGCGTTGGAAGCCTACGGCGCGGCCTACACCCTGCAGGAAATGCTGACGGTGAAGTCCGATGACGTACAGGGCCGCAACCAGATGTACAAGAACATTGTCGACGGCAACCACGAGATGTCGGCAGGCATGCCGGAATCCTTCAACGTGCTGGTGAAGGAAATCCGCTCGCTGGCCATCGACATCGATCTGGAAGAGATCAAGTGATCCGCGCAGTTACTGGAGCTATCCAATGAAAGACTTGCTCAATCTGTTCAATCAGCAGCGCGTCACGCCGGACTTCGACGCGATCAAGATCGCACTGGCGTCGCCGGAGCTGATCCGCTCGTGGTCGTTCGGCGAAGTGAAGAAGCCGGAGACGATCAACTACCGTACCTTCAAGCCGGAGCGTGACGGCCTGTTCTGCGCCGCGATCTTCGGACCGGTGAAGGACTACGAGTGCTTGTGCGGCAAGTACAAGCGCATGAAGCATCGCGGTGTGGTCTGCGAGAAGTGCGGCACCGAGGTCACTCTGGCCAAGGTGCGTCGCGAGCGCATGGGCCACATCGAGCTGGCCAGCCCGACGGCCCACATCTGGTTCCTCAAGTCGTTGCCTTCGCGCATCGGCCTGATGCTGGACATGACGCTGCGTGACATCGAGCGCATCCTGTACTTCGAAGCCTTCGTGGTGATCGATCCAGGCCTGACCGCGCTCGAGCGTGGCCAGCTGCTTAGCGAAGATCAGTACCTGGAAGCGACCGAAGAGCACGGTGATGAGTTCGATGCACGGATGGGTGCCGAAGCGGTGTTCCACCTGCTGAAGTCGCTCGACCTGCCGGGTGAAGTGATCCGCCTGAAGGAAGAGATCACCTCCACCAATTCCGAGACCAAGCTGAAGCGGCTGACCAAGCGCGTGAAGCTGATCGAGGCGTTCCTCGAGTCTGGCAACAAGCCGGAGTGGATGGTGTTGACCGTGCTGCCAGTGCTGCCACCGGACCTGCGTCCGCTGGTGCCGCTGGACGGTGGCCGCTTCGCCACCTCCGACCTGAACGATCTGTACCGTCGCGTGATCAACCGCAACAACCGTCTGAAGCGTCTGCTTGAGCTCAATGCGCCCGACATCATCGTGCGCAACGAGAAGCGCATGTTGCAGGAATCGGTCGATGCGCTGCTCGACAACGGTCGCCGCGGCCGTGCCATTACCGGCACCAACAAGCGCGCGCTGAAGTCGCTGGCCGACATGATCAAGGGCAAGCAGGGCCGGTTCCGCCAGAACCTGCTCGGCAAGCGCGTGGACTACTCCGGTCGTTCGGTGATCGTGGTCGGTCCGACCCTGCGCCTGCACCAGTGTGGTCTGCCGAAGAAGATGGCGCTGGAGCTGTTCAAGCCGTTCATTTTCGCCAAGCTGCAGGCACGTGGCGAAGCCACCACCATCAAGGCGGCGAAGAAGCTGGTCGAGCGCGAGGAGGCCCAGGTATGGGACATCCTCGAGGACGTGATCCGCGAACATCCGGTGCTGCTCAACCGCGCGCCGACACTGCATCGATTGGGTATCCAGGCGTTCGAGCCGAAGCTGATCGAAGGCAAGGCGATCCAGCTGCATCCGCTGGTTTGCACCGCGTTCAACGCCGACTTCGACGGCGATCAGATGGCAGTGCATGTGCCGTTGTCGATCGAGGCGCAGCTGGAAGCGCGTGCCTTGATGATGTCGTCGAACAACATCCTGTCACCGGCCAACGGCGAGCCGATCATCGTGCCGACCCAGGACGTGGTGCTGGGCCTGTATTACATGACCCGCGAGCTGATCAACGTCAAGGGTGGTGGCATGGTGTTCTCCGGCATTGCCGAAGTGCGCCGCGCGTACGACAACCGCGCAGTTGAATTGCATGCCAAGGTCAAGGTCCGTCTGAAGTTGGTCCACATCGCCGAGGACGGCACCCGCACCAACGAAACCAAGATCGTCGATACCACGGTCGGTCGTGCGCTGCTGGCGGAAATCCTGCCGGAAGGCCTGCCGTTCGAGCTGGCCAATACCGAGCTGACCAAGAAGGCGATCTCGCGCCTGATCAACTCCAGCTATCGTTTGCTGGGCTTGAAGGAAACCGTGGTCTTCGCCGACAAGCTGATGTACACCGGCTTCCGCTTTGCCACGCGAGCGGGCATCTCGATCGGCATCGACGACATGCTGATTCCGGACGAGAAGAAGCCGATCCTCGAAGAAGCCGAGAAGGAAGTCGTCGAGATCCAGCAGCAGTACCAGTCGGGTCTGGTCACGGCCGGCGAGCGCTACAACAAGGTGGTCGATATCTGGTCGCGAACCAGCGAGCTGGTGGCAAAAGCCATGATCGACGGCATCGGTACCGAGAAGGTCATCGATGTCGACGGCAAGACGGTGAACCAGAAGTCGATGAACTCGCTGTACATCATGGCCGATTCCGGTGCCCGTGGTTCGG
>JAPHUU010000076.1 GCA_026193555.1 Rhodanobacter sp. | reverse complement strand
TCGACCAATGGGATGGCGAGCCGCAGTCGCTGGAGGGGCAGGCGCTGCTGTGGCTGGATCCCTGGCGGATCGAGCCGGGGATGCTGACGCCCGCCGACCGGCCGATCCTGCAGGCGCTGCTGGCCGCGCGACCACCAACACAATCCCTGTAGGAACGACTGCAGGAACGTCATGTAGAAACGGCTGCAGGAGCGACTTCAGTCGCGATGCTCCTGCTCTTGGGCTTGGGTGGTTCAGAGCAGGAGCATCGCGACTGAAGTCGCTCCTACAGGGGAACTGGCCTACTACGGCTGGTGCGGGCTGCCGGCCAATGCCAGGTAGCGTTGATGCAGTCGTGCCACCGCCGCATCCAGATCCGCCTCGCTCGCTTCGTTCTCGATCACGTCATCGGCCAGCGCCAGGCGCTGTGCGCGAGTGGCCTGGTTGGCCAGCATGCGCCGTGCCAGCGTTTCGTCGATGCCATCGCGGCGCATCAACCGCTCGATCTGCAGGGACTCCGGGGTGTCCACCAGCAACACACGGTCGACCCAGCGGTAATGTTCGATGTTTTCGGCCAGCAGCGGAATCGCCAGCAGGCAATACGGCCCCCGCTCAGCCATCGCGTGGTCATGCAGCCATTGTCTTACCAGCGGGTGGATGATGGCCTCCAACGTCCGGCGCGCCGCCGGATCGGCAAACACGCGCCGGCGCATCGCGCCGCGATCCAGCCGACCGGCGCCATCCAGTACTTCCTCACCGAAGGATGCCACCACCGCCGCCAGCCCAGCGGTGCCCGGTTCGACGACCTCGCGTGCGGCGACATCGGCGTCATGCACGGCCACACCCAGCGCTTCGAACCGCCGCGCCAGCGCACTCTTGCCGGCCGCGATGCCACCGGTCAGGGCGACGACCAGGGCGTGAGGGCGCCCGCTCATCGCAAGCCGGTCATTTGCATGTAACCCTGCAGCAGCTCATGCCCCGCCACGAACCAGACCCATCCTGCGGCAGCGATGAACGGCCCGAACGGCATCGGGAGTTCGCGCTGGTGCCGCCGCAACACGATCAGACTGCCTCCGATCAAGGCACCGATCAGGGACGACAGCAAAATCATCGGCAGCAGTGACACCGGTCCCATCCAGGCGCCCAGCGCGGCCAGCAGCTTGAAGTCGCCGAAGCCCATGCCGTCCTTGCCGGTGAGCAGCTTGAACACCCAGTACACGCTCCACAGGCTCAGATAGCCCACCGCCGCGCCGATGATCGCCGATCGCGTATCGACAAACATCGGCAACAGCGACAGCAGCAGCCCCAGCCACAGCAGGGGAAAGGTCAGCTGATCGGGCAACAGCTGGGTACGAAAGTCGATCCCGGACAGGGCGATCAAGGTCCAGGTCAGCGCCAGTCCCGCCAAGGCGCTCCACGATGGGCCGAACTTCCACACGATCACCGCGCTCAGCACGCCGCTGAGCAACTCCACCAGCGGGTACTGGATCGAGATCGGGGCCTTGCAGTAACGACAGCGTCCACCCAGCAACAGCCAGCCGAGCAGCGGAATATTGTCCGCGGCCGAGAGTGGGTGCTTGCACTGTGGGCAATGCGATGGCTCACGCACGATGCCCGGTGGCAGCGGCGCGGAGTCGACTTCCAGTTCGAGGATGTCGCGCGCCTCCCGTCGCCAGCCCGCCGCCATGCGTTCGGGCAGCCGCAGGATCACCACATTGAGAAAGCTGCCGACCACGAGCCCGAGGACGCCAGCCAGGGAGATCCAGACAACCAGAGGCATTTCAGGCATGACAGGGTTCCCGCGCAAAGAAAACGCCGCATGATTGCCGGATCACGGCAACAAGGCGGCGTGCTGATAGCGATGTGGTCTAGAACGTGCCGGCGAGTTTGAAGATGGGCAGATACAGTGCGACCACCATGCCGCCAACCAGGGTGCCGAGCACCACCATGATGATCGGCTCCAGCAGGGTGGACAGGGTATCGACGGCGTTGCTGACCTCTTCCTCGTAGAACTCGGCGACCTTGAACAGCATGTTGTCCAGCGCGCCGGATTCCTCGCCGATGCCGGTCATCTGAACCACCATGTTGGGGAACAGGCCGGTCTGCTTCATCGACAGCTGCAACTGGTGGCCCACTGCGATGTCGTCGCGCATCTGCCTTACGGCATCGCCGTAGACCACGCTGCCGGTGGCGCCTGCGACGGCATCCATGGCCTCGACCAGCGGCACGCCGGCACGGAACGTGACGCCGAGCGTGCGCGCGAAGCGGGCAATCGCCGAACTGCGCACGATATTGCCCATCACCGGCAACTTGAGTGACACCCGATCGAGGAAGTGGGCGAATTTCACCGAGCGCTTCTTGGCGATGACCACCGCCGCGATGCTGCCGCCGATGACGCCGATCACGATCCACCAGTAGCTCTGCATGAAGTTCGAGGCATCGACCAGCAACTGGGTCGGCGCCGGCAACTGGGCGCCGGCGTCCTGGAAGGTCTTGGCGAATACCGGCACCACGAACAGCAGCATGATCAGCACGACCATGAATACCACCGCCAGCACCATCATCGGGTAGAACAGCGCCTTCTTGATCTTCTTCTTGATCGACTCGGTGCGCTCCTTGTACGTGGCCACCGTAGCCAGCACGGTGTCCAGCACACCGGACGTCTCGCCGGCATGCACCAGGTTGCAGAAGAGCTCGTCGAACTGCACCGGATGCCTGGCCAGCGCCTCATGCAGCGCCAGGCCGCCCTCGATGTTCTGCTTCACGTCCAGCAGGATGTTCTTGAAGCGGATGTTCTTCTGGCCATCGGCGATGATGTCGAAGGCCTGCACCATCGGCACGCCTGAAGCCATCATGGTGGCGATCTGGCGGCTGAAGATCGCCACGTCGCCCGGTTTGACCGTGCTGCCGGAGGCACCGAACAGCGGCTTGGCGCGCTCCCGTACGGTTTGCGGATTCATGCCCTGGCGGCGCAATTCAGCCTTGACCAGCGAGGCGTTCTTCGCCTGCATGTCACCCTTCATGCGTTTGCCGCGCTTGTCCAGCGCGACCCAGTCGTAGGCGGTCAGCTTGCTGACTGCGGCGCGCTGGGCGCCGAGCTCACGCGTCTTGTTTGCAGTAGCCGTGGCCATGCGCGTATTCCCCCAGTGGTCGTTCGGTCCGGATCCGCCAAGCTGGCGATCCAAACGCCATTTATACAGCTTACTGCCATTTATCCGCGTCAAAACGTGGTGCGGAGCGCAAGTTCCATGTTACGCCGAGCTCGAACCCGCCGGTTACTCCTTGGTCACGCGGTCGATCTCGGTCAAGCTGGTAAACCCGTTCTTCACCTTGATCAGGGCCGAGGCACGCAGGTCATTGACCCCGGCCTCGCGCGCCACCTCGGATATCTGCATCGCATTGCCGCCCTTGAGGATGATTTTCTGGATCTCCTCCAGCATCGGCATCACCTGATAAATGCCCACGCGCCCCTTGTAGCCTTCATTGCAGCCATCGCAACCGTGGGGTTCGTAGACGGTCAGGCCGGCATCGATGTCCGCCTGGCTGAAGCCGGCCTTGAGCAGTACTTCGGGTGGGAGCTCCATCGGTTTCTTGCAATCGTGAAGCCGTCGCGCCAGGCGCTGAGCGATGATCAAGGTGACCGACGAGATGATGTTGTAGGGCGCGATACCCATGTTCATCAGGCGTGCGATGGTCTGCGCGGCGTCGTTCGTGTGCAGGGTGGACAGCACCATGTGGCCGGTCTGGGCCGCCTTGATCGCGATCTCGGCGGTTTCCAGGTCGCGGATTTCGCCGACCATGATCACGTCCGGATCCTGGCGCAGGAAGGAGCGCAGTGCAGCGGCGAAGGTCATGCCGCGCTTCACGTTCTGCTGCACCTGGTTGATGCCCTCGACCCGGATTTCGACCGGATCCTCCACCGTGGAGATGTTGCGTTCGTTGGTGTTGAGCATGTTCAGACCGGTATACAGGGACACGGTCTTGCCCGAACCGGTGGGGCCGGTGACCAGCACCATGCCGTAAGGCTTGTGGATCGCGTCGATGAAAAGCTTCTGCTGCTCCGGCTCGTAGCCCAGCTTCTCGATGCCGATCTTGGCCGATGAGCCGTCCAGGATACGCAGCACGATCTTCTCGCCGAACAGGGTCGGCAACGTGCTCACGCGAAAGTCGATCGCGCGCGTCTTGGACAGGTTGAGCTTGATGCGGCCATCCTGCGGCACGCGCTTTTCGGCGATGTCCAGCTGCGCCATCACCTTCAGGCGCGAGGAAATGCGGTTGGCCATCTTCATCGGCGGACTGGCCACGGCACGCAACATGCCGTCCATGCGCAGCCGCACCCGGTACTGGGTTTCGAACGGCTCGAAGTGGATATCCGAAGCGCCGCGCCGGATCGCGTCGACCAGGATCTTGTTGACGAACTTCACCACCGGCGCATCGTCGTAAGCGTTGGCGTCGATGCCGGTGCCGGCGGCCTCGTCTTCGTCCTCGCCGCCTTCGAAATCCAGCTCCCCCAAGTCGTCGCCGCCCATGACGGGCATCGCGCTTCCGATGCTGTTGAGCGTGTTCTCGATCATGCGCACAAGCGAGCTGCGCTCGACCAGGATCGCCTCCACCATGCAATTGGAGTGGAACTTGATCTCGTCCAGGGCATGCGCCTGCATCGGGTCGACGATCCCCACGAACAGCCGCTTGCCGCGACGGAACAACGGCAGCACCTGATGCTTGGTCATCAGCGCTTCGCTGATCAGATCCAGCGGCATGGTGGCCGGATTGATCGCGGCCACCTCCATCATCGGCATGCCGAACTCGATCGAGGCGAGTCGGGTCAGCAGGCTGCTGTCGACCAGGCCGCGCTCCAGGATCCAGGAGATCAGGGTGGCCTTGCGCTGGTTGCTGTCGGCCATCGCCTTGCGCACGTCCGCTTCCGGCAGCACGCTTTCGGAGACCAGACGACGCGCCAGACCGGACAGGCCTGTGAGCGAGGGTTGTGGCTGAGATGACATAAAGTGAGTTGACCCTGTCCTGTATGTTGTTGAATCTACCGCAGTACGGGCGTCAGGTCATCCATTGCCTTCGAGCCGGAGCGGCGCCGATTGTGCGCCGCACAAGGATATGCCCGACGCCGTCCGACTGCCACTGTCCCGAGCGGGTCCGGGTGGCCGTTGCCATTCCGTGGGGCGTATCCACCCGTCATCGGGCGCCTGCCACGGGGCTGGCCCAAGGGTGGAGCACCGAGCCCGCGGGCGTCACGTTAAGATTCGCCACTCTCCGACGCATGAAGTCCATCGCATGACCGACCACGCAACCCCGCCGCCTTTCCTTGTCTTCGGCGCGCCGAAGATCGGTGAAGCCGAGATTGCCGAGGTAGAGGCCTGCCTGCGCTCCGGCTGGCTCGGTACCGGTCCGCGGGTGGCGCAATTCGAGCATGATTTTGCCGTCTGGCGCGGTGTTCAGCCTGGCCAGGTCGCGGCGGTGAATTCCTGCACGGCGGCGCTGCACGTGAGCATGGTGGCGGCTGGCATCGAGCCGGGCAGTGAGGTGATCACCACGCCGCTGACGTTCTGTGCCACCGTCAATGCGATCATCCATGCGGGACTGACGCCGGTTCTTGCCGATGTCGATCCGCTGACCCAGAACATCGACCCGGCGGCGATCGAGGCGGCGATCACACCGCGCACGCGGGCGATCGTGCCGGTGCATTTCGCCGGTCGGCCATGCGCGATGGATCGGATCATGGCGATCGCCCGCCGGCACGATCTGGTGGTGATCGAGGACTGCGCGCATGCGGTCGAGGCCGAATTTCACGGTCGAAATGCCGGTACCTTCGGCGACTTCGGCTGTTTCAGCTTCTACGTCACCAAGAACGTGGTGACCGGCGAGGGCGGCATGATCCTCGGTCGCAGCGAGGAGCAGGTGGCGCGGGCGCGGGTACTGGCCCTGCATGGCATGAGCAAGGATGCATGGCATCGCTTCGGTGACGAGGGCTACAAGCATTACCAGGTCGTCGAATGCGGCTACAAGTACAACATGATGGATCTGCAGGCCGCGCTCGGCCTGCACCAGCTGGCCAGTGTCGAAGACAACTGGCAACGCCGCCGTCAGCTGTGGCGGCGCTATGACGCGGCACTGGCCGATCTGCCGATCACCCTGCCCGCACCCGCGGAAGACAACACGCGGCATGGCCACCATCTGTACACGGTGATGATCGACGCTGCCCGTTGCGGGATCGGTCGCGATGCGTTCCTCGATGCGATGAATGCGGCGCGGATGGGTACCGGCGTGCACTATCTGTCGGTACCCGAGCACCCGTACTACCAGCAGCGGTTCGGCTGGCAGCCGGAGCGATGGCCGAACGCCATGCAGGTGGGGCGTCAGACCGTCAGCCTGCCGCTGTCACCGGCAATGACCGACGCGGATGCGGAGCGGGTCGTGGCTGCCGTCCGGAAGATCCTGTCTCCATGTTGAGAGGCGTCGGTCCGCGGCGAACCCGACGTGAGCCGAAGGGGGGCGCGATTGGCGTGGGCGGAGCGGCAGGCGGCGGCAACGCGAGCCCGGCGCTTACGGCAGGGAACTGACGG
>JAPHUU010000420.1 GCA_026193555.1 Rhodanobacter sp. | reverse complement strand
GCGCTCGTATCCTGTGGCGGCTGCAGATATCCGGCGAACTGTTCCGCCGATTGAGGGCGGCCCAACAGGTAGCCCTGCACCTTGTCGCAGCCATGCGCGCGCAGGAACACCAGCTGATCCACCCGCTCCACGCCCTCCGCCACGACATCCATGCCCAGGTTGTGTGCCAGCGCGATCATCGCCTGGGTGATCGCCGCATCGTCCCGGTTCGCAGGCAGGCCACGGACAAAGGACCGATCGATCTTCAGGGTGTGCGCGGGAAAGCGCTTCAGATAGGCCAGCGAGGAGTAGCCGGTGCCGAAGTCGTCGATCGCGATCTGCACCCCCATGTCGCGCAGGCTCTGCACATTCTGCTGGGCGTGTTCGGTATCGGTCATCAACAGGCTTTCGGTGATCTCCACCGCCAGATCGCCGCCGTCCAGCTGATGCCTGGCCAGCGATGCGCACAGGTCGGGGATCAGGGTTTCCGCATAGAACTGCCGCACCGAGAGATTGACCGCGCACGGCGGCACCCGCAGCCCGGCCTGGCGCCAGCGGCGAATCTGTCGGCAGGCGGACTCGATCACCCAGCGGCCCAGCGGAACGATCAGGTCGGTTTCCTCGGCCAGTCCGATGAACTGATCCGGCGGCAGCAGTCCGCGTTCCGGATGCTGCCAGCGCACCAGCGCTTCCATCCCGGACAGGACGCCGCGGCTGATATCGAACACCGGCTGATAGTCCAGCAGCAACTGGTCCTGCTCGATCGCATGGCGCAGATCACCCTCCAGCGCAAAGCGTTGATCAGCCAGCTGGGCCAGTTCCGCCGCGAAGAACTGGCAGTTGTTACGACCGCGCTCCTTGGCCAGGTACATGGCGGCATCGGCATTCTTCATCAGCGTCGCCGCATCCTGGCCATCGTCCGGAAAACGGCTGATGCCGATGCTGGCACTGGCCTGCAGCGGGCGCCCGGACAGCATCAGCGGTTCATGCACGGCGTTGAGCATCCGGCCAGCCAGCCGCAGCAGCGCGGTCTGATCACCGAGCAGGCTGAGCACCACGAACTCGTCGCCGCCGAGTCGGGCCACCATGCCCTGATCGCCCAGCAACGCATCCAGCCGCTTCGCCATCTGCCTTAACAGCTGGTCACCGACGTCGTGCCCCAGGGTGTCATTGAAGCCCTTGAAGCGGTCCAGATCGAGCAGCAGCAGGGCAAACGGACTGGCGCCGGAGCGGGCCGAAATCAGCGCCTGCTCAAGCTTGTTCATGAACATGCTGCGGTTGGGCAACCCGGTCAGGTTGTCGAACCGCGCCAGCTGCATGACTTGCTGCTGGGCCAACGTGGCCTGGGTCACATCGCAGGCCACGCCGCGATAGCCCCTGAAGTCATCGCCCTCGAACACCGGTTCGCCACTGATCCGCATGTAGAACGGCAGCCCGTCGGTCGCACGGGTGCCAAACACGAAGTTGCGGTACGGCTGGTGCGCCGCCACCAAGGCCTCGTACACGGCCGGGTCGCCGCCGGGTACCGGCACCAGATCTCCGACGCCGCAGGCGGTGCCCAAAATGGCGGCGGCATCCAGCCGGGTGCGGGCGACGTCGTCGGAGATGCAGGTGAAGCGAAGGTCGGCATCCTGCTCCCAGACCCAGTCCGACGATAGCGAGACGAGCCGGGCCAGGCGCGCTTCGCTGGCCCTGAGCTGGTCGTGCAGCGTATTCATCTCCAGCGTGGAGATCTCCAGCGCGCGCGCGAGCCGGTAGCGATCCTGGTCGGCCTCGGCGTAGGCGCGGCTGACCGTCTCGAGCAGTCTTTGCATTCCTTTGCCGCCTGGTGCGGAGTCATCTGCGGACAGGCCAGCCCGACGAAGATGGCGCGACAGCAGGGGATGCATTGCGAACGTCATCAGTCAGGACTCGGCAAACACCGTGATCGTCATCGTCTGATTGTGCAGTTCGGTGACGGGGCTGCCGGTGGTTGAGGAGATTTCGCCGCAGGAATAGAAACCAACATGCGCGGCACCCGCGGGCAGGCTGTCCATGATCGGTTCGACTTCTTCTTCGATGCGCTCGCCCAGCACCAGCCGACGTCCGACACCGCTGACCGATACGGCCAGCACCGGGGTCGAGGGCGACAGGCCCGCCATCGCGTCGGTGGCGCTCGCGATGGCGCTGCTGATCAGGTTGTCGTCGATGCTGAACATCAGGCGGGCGGCAGACTCCTGCGGCACGTCGCCGGCGAAGGTCATCGACTTGCCGGCTTCGTCGATGCTCAGGACCGTTCGCACCAAGGCGGTGGCGTGGGGCCGCTGAATCGAGAGCGGAAACCGCAGGGCAGTTCCGGGCAGGCCGCTGGCCAGCTTGCCCAGATAGGTCTTGTACAGATCCAGCGCCGGCTTGCCATCGAGCTCGTACAGGGTGTTGCCGCTGGAGCGTGTGATCCGGCGCTCGGGACCAAAATCCATCCAGCCACCTTCGCAGCCGCGGCTGACTCGCAGCCGGTCGCCGTAGAAGCCCACCGCGGTGACATGTCCGTTGCGCGGTTTGCCGTCGACGAGTACCCAGGTATGCGCGAAACGGCTGCCGTCCCCGGCCAACCCGCCGGTGACCGACACGTCAGCAGGAAGATGCTCGACCAGCCCGGCGACCAGCGGCGTGCCGTTGACGGCGAGTCCGTCGGACAACAGGAAGACCGCGCGCAGTCCCTCGCCGGCCAGACTCTCGGCCAGCTGCCTGCCCGCGGCAGCGGATTCTTCGGGCAGCGAAACCTCAATGGCGGCAACGCGCAGCCGAGTGTGCTCGAAGCGGGCCACCGCGACACTGACCGAATCGTCCAGCACCTCACCACCGCTCATTTCGCCGGCAGTCGAGCAGCCGGCGATCACCGCGCGGGGAAATGCTCGAAGCAGGTCGTCGAAGGGCGTCAAATCGCCATCGAACTGGCGTGCGCCGAAAGCCAGCACCAGGGTCCGGGAATCGTCCAGCGCGGCCGGCAGCGGCGTCGACCACCCGTCCGCGACGCGATAGATGGATGTCTGAACCTGCACCGGTGCTCCTGCTGGCAGCGCGCCGGAAAGGCCGGCGTGTCAGTAGATGTCGGCAGGAAGCGGTGAAGCTTGAAGGCGAAACGCTTGCCAAACCCCAAGGCCGGCGGGCAACTGACCGCGCGCGGACAGGCCGGCGGCATCCGGCCCGGATCAATCCGCCGCAATGCAGCGCTCGCGCGCCCACACTCGCAGCGTTTCCACTTGCTCGCGCATCAGCACCGACAGCGGTCGGGTCTGCGCCAGCGCGCCCAGCAGGGCGGCCTGATCGGTCGCTCCGTGGTTGCCGACGGCGTCATACAGGGCGCTGACGATGGTCTGCTCGATCTCCGCGCCGGAGAAGCCCTCGCTGGCGACGGCCAGCGCCGGCAGGTCGAACGTGCCCGGTTCCAGCTGGCGCCGGGTCAGGTGCAGGGTAAAGATCGCCTCGCGTACCTCGGGCGAGGGCAGGTCGACGAAGAAGATCTCGTCGAAGCGACCCTTGCGCAGCAATTCGGCAGGCAGCTCGAGCACGGCATTGGCGGTGGCGACCACGAACACCTTGGCCTTGCGTTCGGCCATCCAGGTCAGCAGGTAGCCCAGCACGCGGCGCGATACGCCACCGTCTTCGCCACCACCGCTGGCCAGGCCCTTCTCGATCTCGTCGATCCACAGCACGCAGGGGCTCAGCAGTTCGGTGCTGTGCAGCGCCTCGCGCAGGTTCTTCTCGGTCTCGCCCTGGTACTTGTTGTACAGCGTGCCGAAGTCCAGCCGTACCAGTGGCACGCCGAAGCCGCCGGCGATCGCCTTGGCGGCGAGACTCTTGCCGCAACCCTGCACCCCCAGCAACAGCACGCCCCGTGGCGGGTCGAGCATCGGCGTCGGCGCCGGATCGAGAAACACCTGACGCCGGCGCTGCACCCATGCGCGCAGGCGGCTGACGCCGGCAATGTCGGCGAAGCTGGCGGTGGCATATTCGTAGTGCAGCAGTCCGGAGCGGTTGAGCAGCTCGAACTTGGATTGCATCAGCTCCGGCAGGTCGGCGGCACCCAGCGCGCCGTCGTTGTAGATCAGCTTGCGCACGATCCGCCGCGCATCGGGAGCGGACAGGCCCAGCAGGTTGCGCACGATGGTGCGGGCGGCCTCGCCGTCCACTTCGACGCGGCGACCCTGCTCGCGCTGCCAGGCGGCCGCCTCGCCACGCATGATGCCGGCCAGCTCCTTGATGTCCGGCAGTGACAACGGCACCCGCAGGGCCAGCGCTTCCAGCTCCTCCGGCAGTTCGATCCGCGCCCCTACCAGCACGATGGTGTGCGCCGACGAGCGGTGCCGCTGCACGATCTCGCGCAGCTGGCGCAGGCTCATCGCGTAGCGCAGCAGGGAGTGAAAATCGAACAGCAGGAAGATGCCGCCTTCGTTCTGCCCGCGGATCGCCTCCAGCGTGGCGGTGGCATCGGGCGCGACATCGCCGTCGGACTGCAGGAAATCGAGCCGGGTCAGCCCGTCAATCAGGGTCCAGCGCCACAGCGGGCGCAGCGACTGCGAGATGACGTGCCGGAAGCAGTCGATCACCCGTTGTTCGTCGACCGTCTCGATCACCAGCAGTGGCGTCGCTGCGCGCACCAGCGTGGTGAGGTCTTCAAGCTCGTTCATGCGTCCCCCTCGCGAAGCGACCAACGTTAGCAGAGCGTGCGGGCCGCGTTGCGCGATGCCGGCAAGACGACGCGGCTGCGCGCCTCATGCCGTTGGGTATAGATTGGGCATTCGCCATCGAGGAGCGCCGCCATGCGTCGACTGATGTCCTTGTTGCTGGTTTTGCCATGCCTGTCGGCGATCGCCGCACCGCCGCTGGAGCGCCTTGTGATGCCGGCCGGGTTCCATGTCGCGCTGTATTCCGGCGATGTGCCGAACGCACGGGAGATTGCCCTGGGCCGCAACGGCACCGTGTTCGTGGGCTCGGCCGGGGCGGGCCGTGTCTATGCGCTCACCGACAGCGCCGGCAGCGGCCACGCCGACAAGGTCCGGGTGATCGCCAGCGGCCTGCGGTTGCCGATGGGTGTGGCATTCCACGATGGCGACCTGTACATCTCGGCGGTCAGCCGGATCCTGGTGTTGCGCGACATCGAGCATCACCTGGACGATCCGCCGAAGCCGCTGGTGATCACCGATCGCTATCCGACCGAGAGCCATCACGGCGGCAAGTTCATCGCCTTCGGTCCCGACGGCAAGCTGTATGTGCCGATCGGCGCACCCTGCAACATCTGCGACCCGGCACCGGACCACGGCAAGCTGACCCGCATCGATTCCGATGGCAGCGGCATGCAGGACGTGGCTTACGGCATCCGCAACACCGTCGGTTTCGACTGGCAGCCGGGGACCGGGCGGCTGTGGTTTACCGACAATGGTCGCGACATGATGGGCGACGACCTGCCCGGCGACGAGTTGAACGAGATCACCCGCACCGGCGAGCATTTCGGTTATCCCTACTGCCATCAGGGCGACACGCTCGATCCGGAGTTCGGCAAGGGTCACGCCTGCAGCGACTACACGCCACCAGTGCTGAAGCTGGGTGCGCACGTGGCCTCGCTCGGCATGCGCTTCTACGAGGGTTCGCAGTTCCCGGCCAGCTACCGGGGCGCGATCATCATCGCCGAGCATGGTTCGTGGAATCGCACGAAGAAGTCCGGCTATCGCGTGATGACGGTGCGCCTGAATGGCAGCAAGGTGGTGTCGTACCAACCCCTGATCGAAGGCTTTGAACAGCACGAACACGCCTGGGGCCGCCCGGTCGACGTGCAGCCCATGCCGGATGGCAGCCTGCTGGTCAGCGACGATCTGGCCGGGGCCATCTATCGGGTGACGTGGCGGAAGCCCTGAGGTCCCCGAGGGCGGCGGCCGGCGGTTGCATGCCGGTGCGGCCCGCCCCATGTATCGAGCATCGTTTTCCCGACCGGAGAAATTCCCATGCAGCTACGCAGCGACAGCTTCGAATCCGGACAGCCGATCCCGCCCCGGTTTGCCTTCGGCAAGGTCGGCGCGCCGATGGCGCTGTCGGACAACCTGAGCCCGCAACTGGCCTGGAAAGACGCACCGTCGGCGACCCGTTCGTTCGTGCTGACCTGCATCGATCCGGACGTGCCCAGCCGCGGCGACGACGTCAATCAGCCGGGGCGCACCGTGCCTGCCGACTTGCCGCGGGTGGAGTTCGTGCACTGGTTGATGGCCAACATTCCCGTCGAGTGCGGCGAGCTGGCGGCCGGCGCCTGCAGCGACGAAATCACGCCACGCGGCAAGCACGAGCCGTTCGGTCCATCCGGCAGCGTGCAGGGTGTGAACGACTACACCGGCTGGTTTTCCGGCGATGCGGAGATGGCCGGTCAGTACCTGGGCTACGACGGCCCGTGTCCACCGTGGAACGATGCCTTGCGCCACCACTACCACTTCACCATCCACGCACTCGATGTGGCGGCCCTGCCGCTGGCCGAGGGCTTCACGCTGGACGCATTGCGCACGGCGATGGCGGGGCATGTGCTGGCCAGGGCCGAGCTGGTCGGCACCTACACGTTGAACCCGGCGCTGGCGAAGTAAGTCCCATTCCGATGCCCTGTGCAGGCCGGCAGCGAGCGGGGGTCTTCACGTCCGCATGGCGCGCAATGTGGATGAATGGCGATTGTCCGCATTGGCGGCCATCCCCGGAGGTCATTGCCATGCTTCATTACGCCCTGGTTTTTCTGGTCGTTGCCATCGTTGCGGGCGTGCTGGGGTTTGGGGTCATCTCCGGCGCGGCAGCGGGCATCGCTCAGGTGTTGTTTGTCATCTTTCTCATCATGGCCGTCATCGCCTTTCTACGCCGTGCTGGTTGATCCGCCAGTGCGATCAACCCGGCCTTGCACCACACTGAGACATTCAAGGAGTAAGCAATGAACAAGCAGGTCCAAACCCCCGCGCCGCTTGTCGGTCAACGCATCGACCAGAATGCCGAGCGCGTCAAGCAGGCCACCTCCCATGTCGTGACCAACACCAAGGACGCGGTGGAGCGCGCGGCCGATAATGTCGAATCCGGCTTGCACCACGCCACCGACAAGGCGGCCGACGCGGCCCATCGTGTCACCGACAAGGCGGCGGAACTCGGTGGCCGCAGCCGTGAGGTCTATGACGAAACCGTGGATCGCGCCGATGCGTGGCTGGAGCAGGCGCGCGGGTACGTGCGCGAGAAGCCGGTGCAGTCGGTGGCCATCGCGCTGGGCGTCGGCTGGCTGCTTGGCCGTATCCTGCGTCGCTGATCCATCTGCCACAGGGGCCATGGATGCACAATCAGGATGAATCACCGCGCGCGACGACCGCGCCTGCCGAGCCACCGCCGCCGGGATTGCTGGTGGAAATCGGTCAGTTCGGTCGCGCCTTCAAACAGCTGTTCGGTGCGCAGCTGCAGCTGCTGGCGGCAGAATTGGGGCTTGCTCGCAGCGCGGTGTCATGGATGCTGCTGGCGGCCTTGGCAGCCACCATGGTCGGGGTGGGGCTGACGTTGAGCGTACTGGCATTCGCCGGTCTGCTGCTGGCCACCTGGTTCGGCTCGTGGCTGTGGGCGCTGCTGGTCCTGTGCCTGCTGCAGCTGGCGTTGCTGACCGCTGCACTGGTGCTGTTCCGGCGCTGCATGCACTGGATCAGCCTGCCGGTCACACGGGGCGAGTGGGGTGCGATGATGCACGCCAGCGTGCGCCGGGGTGACGATCGGGTCGATACCGGGCAGGCGGAGCAGCAGGAGCCATCGGCACCATGAACATTTTCCAGCGATTGGCCAGGGTTCGGGCGGCGCAGGCGCGCCTGCGGGCGGCGCGCGGTGCGCTGGGCGCGCCGGCGGCAGCGCTGCTGTCACGCGGTCGCGACCACCCGCTGACCACGGTGGGCACGGCATCGGCTGCCGGCTTCGTGCTGGGTCGCCTCAATGTGCACCCGCTGCGGGTGCCGGGCCTGCGTGCCCTGCTTGGCGGCGGGCTGGCCGAGGCGGTCGCCTTCGGCACGCGCCTGATTGCCGAGTTCAGCGAGGTCCGCCGCGGCCCGGATCAGCACGCGACCGCCGCCGCGGAGCCACAGCCTGACCAGTTCGATCAGCCCGGTCGCGAACCCGTCGCGTCGTGAGTATCGAGTTCGAGCGCGCAGCGCAGGCACCGGAAGACATGGACGGCGAACCGGCGCACCCGATCGCACCCGCCTTGGGTCCTGCACGCTACCGATTGCTGGGTGGGGGGCAGACGGCGCGCGGCATGCGGCGACATCTGGGGGCAATTCGCCAGGCCATGAACGTGATGCTGTTCCTGGCCCTGATGTACACCATCGCGATTGCCAGGGATCTGCTGATTCCGCTGGTGCTGGCGGCTTTCCTGGGCCTGGCGTTGAATCCGCTGGTCGCCGCGGGCACCCGGCTGCGCTTGCCGCGCTGGCTCAGTGCCAGCGTGCTGATGATCGGCCTGATTTTCGGCATGGTCAGCGGCGTCGGTCAGCTGGCGCAGCCGGCGGCGGGCTGGATTCACGGGGCGCCGGCCGCCGTCAGGACGCTGGTGCCGAAGCTCAGGCGCATGAGCCGGCCGCTCGAGGCGGCCAACCGCGCCACCCAGAGCCTGGTCACCACGCCGGGCGCACGCACCGTGGCCGCGGCGCCGGCGTCCATGGCGATCAGCACCTGGGACGTGGTTTCCGCCGCACCCAAGGTGCTCGCCGATGTGCTGGGGGTGATGCTGCTGGTGTTCTTCTTCCTGGTCTTCGGTGATTCCATGCTGCGCCGGCTGGTGGAGATCACCCCGGGGTTCGCCTACAAGCGACACGCGGTGGTGATCGTGCGCGGTACCCAGACCCAGGTCTCGCGCTACCTGCTGACGGCGCTGCTGATCAATGCGGGCCTCGGGGTGATGACCGCTTCGATGCTGTGGTTCTATCACATGCCCGATCCGGTGCTGTGGGGGGCGGTCGCCATGTTTGCCAACTTCGTGCCCTACGTGGGCGCGATCTGTACCGCGATCGTGCTGGCACTGGTCGGCATGCTCAGTACCAACGACGCGAGCCTGCACGCGTTCCTCCCGGCGCTGACGTTTTCCGCCATCACCGCGCTGGAAGGCAACCTGGTCACGCCGATGATCCAGGGCCGCAGCATGCGGCTGAGTCCGATCGCGATCCTGCTGTGGCTGCTGGTCTGGGGCTGGTTGTGGGGCATCCCCGGCGCGCTGCTGGCGGTGCCGATGCTGACCAGCACCAAGCTGATTGCCGAGCGCGTGCGCGGCTGGAACTGGTTCGCGGTGATCGTGCAGCGGTGATTCACCCAGGGGCGACGGAAACTTCCTGCCGCTGCCGCTTGCTCGGCATGGCGCACGCAGCACCCTGGCCGAGCGGCCGCTTCCCGGTGTTGCGGCGCCTGCGGATTGGCCTCAGCTGCCCACCGGCATCAGCCACAGCAGCGCCACGCCCAGGGCGATGCGGTAGATCGCGAAGGGGGTGAAGCGGTGGCTGCGGATATAGCCGAGCAGCCACTTCACCGCGATGAACGCGACGATCGCCGAGACGATGAAGCCGGTCACCAGGGCACTCCAGTCCTCATGCGCCGCGCCGCCATCCTTGAGTACTTTCAGCAACTCGTAGCCGGTGGCCGCATACATGGTCGGGATGCCGACAAGAAACGCGAACTCGGTGGCTGCCGCGCGATTGCTGGTGCCGACCAGCATGGCGGTGAAGATCGTGGCTGACGAGCGCGAAGTGCCGGGGAAGATGCCGGCCACCATCTGCGCGATACCGACCAGGATCGCGACCGGCCAGGTCACCTCGCTGCGATCCGGTTGGCGCGCGGCCAATTGCTCCGCGGCGATCATCCAGAAGCCGCCGATCACCAGCGCCCAGGCGATCGGGGTCACCGTCTCGGGCAGCTTGAAGTGAAAGTGGACCACGACGATCACGCCCAGAAGCGAGGTGATCATGAAGCTGACCAGCAGCTTGAGCAGGTAGTCGCGGTTTACCGGATCACGCCACTGGGTCAGTAGCTGCCAGATGCGCTGCCAGTAGATCAGTGTGACAGCCAGGATCGCGCCGGCCTGGATGCCGACATTGAACAGATCCGAACGGTGCCCCAGGCCGAGCTTCTCGGCGATCAGCAGGTGGCCGGTGCTTGAGATCGGCAGGAATTCGGTGATGCCTTCGATGATGCCGAGCAGGATGACGTGGATCAGATGGCTCACAGGGTGCGGATCCCGGGTTGGTGGCGCGAGGGCGTGGGGCAAAGCGGCATAGCTTACCGCCTTTGCCGCGCGCGACAGCTGTTCGGGCGGCTGTTGAAGAGCTGGTTGCGAGGCGCGCTGTGTGGTGGATTCAAGCCGCTGCGCGAGCCGATACCCGTGGCGCTGCAATTTGGTGCAAAGCACAAGATCGGGCGCTCGCTCATGAGGCAACACGCCCGGTGTCAGGCCTCATGTCATGTCATAACTAATTGATTGAATGGCATTTAGCGTCATGGCATCGGTCTTGCTCTGGAGGTCTGGCTACTCCCATTCCCAGACAGGAGCAAGTCAGATGACCCGCTATACGATTCTTCTCTGCGCCGCCGCGCTGTTGTTCGTCAACGTCGATATGTCGGCGAGGGCTGCAGATGCTCCGCAGAGCTCCGCCTCCGGCAGCGTCACCGTGGTCAATGACTACCTGTTCCGCGGTCTGTCCCAGACCAACCGTGATCCTGCGCTGCAGGCGGGCATGGAGTACGACCACAGCAGTGGTTGGTATATCGGTGCGTGGGGAAGCAACATCAGCTGGCTGTCGGATCTTTCGAGTTCGGCCGCACCCGTCTCCAGCAGCCTGGAAGTCGATGCCTATACCGGATATCGCGGCAGCTTCGGCGGCGACTGGACCTATGACGTCGGCCTCTACGAGTACTACTACCCGGGCAGCTATCCGAGCGGGTTTGTCAGCCCGGACACGCTGGAAGGCTATGCGGCGCTGGGCTGGAAAAACGTGACGCTGAAGTACTCGCACGCGTTCACCAATCTGTTCGGTTTCGCCGACAGCAAGAACAGCGACTACCTGGATCTGTCCTGGAACTACGAGTTCGTGCCGAACTGGGTGCTCAATACCCATGTCGGTCACCAGACCGTGAAGCACAACGCCGGCTTTGCCTACACCGACTGGAAGCTGGGCGTCACCCGCAATTTCGAGCATGGCTATTCAGTGTCGCTGGGCTACTACGACACCAATGCCAGCAAGGCGCTCTACACCAACGCCTATGGCCATTACGTCGGGCGTGCCACCGCGATCCTGAGCCTCGGCAAGGCGTTCTGAGCAACGCGCTGGCCATCGCGTGCGCCGTTATCGCGTTCGATCCAACCGCAAGGGGAAGAATATGAAACTGATCAGCAGCATCATTCGTCCATACAAGCTCGATGAAGTCCGCGAGGCACTGATGCAGGTCGGCGTCAGTGGCCTCACGGTAAGCGAGGTACGCGGCTTCGGTCGCCAGAAAGGTCACACCGAGCTTTATCGCGGTGCCGAATACGTCGTCGATTTCCTGCCCAAGATCAAGATCGAGGCCGTCGTCACCGACACACTGCTCGATGCTGCGCTGGAGGCCATCCAGCAGGCAGCAAAGACCGGCAGCGTGGGCGACGGCAAGATCTTCGTCAGCACCGTGGAGCAGGTGATCCGCATTCGTACCGGCGAGCTCGACGCCGACGCCCTCTGACCTGAATTTCGCGAGGTTTCCATGAAAGACATCAAGTTGTTCCGTACGTTGCGCCGCTGGTTGCCGATGGTTGCAACCGTCTTCCTGATGATGCTGGCCGCGCCGCTGTTGCACGCCCAGACCGCTGCGCCGGCGGTTGTCGACAAGGGCGATGTGGCGTGGATGCTCACTTCCACCTTGCTGGTGCTGCTGATGACCGTGCCGGGGCTGGCCCTGTTCTATGGCGGCCTGGTCCGTTCGAAGAACGTGCTGTCGGTGCTGATGCAGGTGATGACGGTGTTCTCGCTGATCGTGGTGCTGTGGGTGGTTTACGGCTACAGCCTCGCCTTCGACAGCGGCAACGCCTTCATCGGCAACCTCGACAAGCTGTTCCTGCACGGGGTGACCAAGGACACGCTGTCGGACACCTTCACCGCCAGTGTGAAACTGCCCGAGTATGTATTCGTCGCGTTCCAGTCGACCTTTGCCGGGATCACCGGTGCGCTGATCGTGGGATCGTTCGCCGAGCGCATGCGCTTCCGGGCCGTGCTGCTGTTCTCGGCCCTGTGGTTTACCTTCGCCTACCTGCCGATCGCCCACATGGTGTGGGGCCCCGGTGGCTACCTGCTGAACCTCGGTGCGCTGGACTTCGCTGGTGGCACGGTGGTGCACATCAATGCAGGTATCGCCGGCCTGGTGGGCGCCTATCTGATCGGGCCGCGACTGGGCTTCGGCCGCGAGGCGATCAAGCCCCACAACGTGACCTTCACCATGGTTGGCGCGGCGCTGCTGTGGGTCGGCTGGTTCGGCTTCAATGCCGGTTCCAATCTGGAAGCCAACTCGGGGGCGGCCCTGGCCTTCATCAACACCTTGCTGGCTACGGCGGCTGCGGTGCTGGCATGGCTGCTGATCGAAGGTGTGGGCAAGGGTAAATCCTCGATGTTGGGTGGTGCCTCGGGTGCCGTTGCCGGCCTGGTCGGCATCACTCCGGCCTGCGGCACGGTCGGGCCGATGGGTGCGCTGGCGATCGGTGCACTGGCCAGTGTCTGTTGCGTATGGGGTGTGAGCGGGTTGAAGAAGATCCTCAAGGCCGACGACGCCCTGGACGTGTTCGGTGTACACGGCATCGGCGGGATTGTCGGCGCCCTGTTGACGGGCGTGTTCACCGCATCGTCGCTGGGCGGTACCGGTGCGGCGGATTTCTCGATCATCCATCAGCTCGGCGTGCAGGCACTGAGCGTGGGCATCACTCTGCTATGGAGCGGTGTGGTGTCGTTGCTTGCCTACCTGGTGGTCAAGGCGGTATTCGGCCTGCGGGTGAATGCGGAAGCGGAGCGTGAGGGGCTGGATATCACCTCGCACGGAGAGAGTGCGTACGAGGCATGAGGCTTGGTGGGTCCGCGCGAGGGCGCGGGCCCACCTCCTTGCTTGTCTCATAATGGTGCAAATAGCACGGCGTTTTGCACGCATGTGAAGCGACCCGTGATGGCGCAGGCAGCGCCGTCACGCGCAAGTGCTTGTCGCCGCGCGGTTCCATGGCATGGCATCCGTCTTGCTATATTGGAGCCAGCAAAATACGTCCCGCCACTCCTACCCGAGGTTGTTCTATGTCCGCCAAGAAAGTGCTCGACCTGATCCAGGAACATGAAGTCGAGTTCATCGACTTCCGTTTCGCCGACATGCTCGGCGTGCATCACCACGTCACCTTCCCGGCCCATGCGCTCGACGAGTCGACGTTCGAGGACGGAAAGATGTTCGATGGGTCGTCGATCTCCGGCTGGAAGGGCATCAACGAGTCGGACATGATCCTGATGCCCGACCCGGACACCGCCTACCTCGACCCGTTCAGTGCACACACCCAGTTGGTGCTGCACTGCGACGTGCTGGAGCCGTCGACGATGCAGGCCTACGGCCGTGATCCGCGCTCGATCGCCAAGCGCGGCGAGGCCTTCCTGAAATCCACCGGTATCGCCGACACCGCGTTCTTCGGCCCGGAGCCGGAATTCTTCATCTTCGACTCGGTGCGCTGGCAGAACGACATGGGTCGCGTGTTCTACGAGATCGAGTCCGAGGAAGCCGCGTGGTCGTCGCGCAACAAGTACGACGACGGCAACACCGGCCATCGCCCGGGCATCAAGGGTGGCTACTTCCCGGTCAGCCCGGTCGATTCGCTGGGCGACCTGCGCGCGGACATGTGCAAGGTACTGGAGTCGCTCGGTCAGGTCGTCGAAGTGCACCACCATGAAGTGGCGAATGCCGGCCAGTGCGAGATCGGCGTCAAGTTCAACACGCTGGTAAAGAAGGCCGACGAGCTGATCACCATGAAGTACGTGGTGAAGAACGTGGCGCACCAGAACGGCAAGACCGTCACCTTCATGCCCAAGCCGATCGTCGGTGACAACGGCAGCGGCATGCACGTGCACCAGTCGCTGTCCAAGGACGGCACCAACCTGTTCGCCGGCGACCTCTACGGTGGCCTGAGCCAGACCGCACTGTGGTACATCGGCGGCATCTTCAAGCACGCCAGGGCGATCAACGCGTTCGCCAACGCCACCACCAACAGCTACAAGCGCCTGGTGCCGGGCTTCGAGGCGCCGGTGATGCTGGCCTACTCGGCACGCAACCGTTCCGCCAGCTGCCGCATCCCGTACGTGGCCAGCCCCAAGGGTCGCCGCATCGAGGTGCGCTTCCCCGATCCGATGCAGTCCGGTTACCTCACCTTCACCGCGCTGATGATGGCCGGCCTCGACGGCATCCTCAACAAGATCGACCCGGGCGCGCCGGCCGACAAGGATCTGTACGACCTGCCGCCGGAGGAAGAAAAGAACATCCCGCAGGTCTGTTCCAGCCTCGACGCCGCACTGGAAGCGCTGGACAAGGACCGTGACTTCCTCAAGGCCGGCGGCGTGTTCACCGACGACTTCATCGACGCCTACATCGAGCTGAAGATGAAGGAAGTCACCCGCTACCGCGCCAGCACCCATCCGCTGGAGTTCCAGATGTACTACGCGGGCTGAGTGCGTCGACAACGCAGTGTGAAAAACAACGGGCGCCTTGGCGCCCGTTGTTTTTCGAGGTCGGCCGATGCGTCGGCTCGCCGTTCGCCGTGGTCGATCGGTCGCGGGCGGCGGCGATGATTCGCGCGTGATGCGCAAACGAGGTCGGCGCGTCGTGCCAGTGAGGAGCCACGTGCAGATGCGGATCTGCAGACTATCTCCACGCGGTTGAAGATGCCGGGTTGCGGGAGCGCGAGGCAAGTCGATGCAATTCGGACCGCGGCGTCTGCTGGCGGCTATTTCGCCCGGGAACCCGCGACCGCACCGTCCGCCCTGTCCCGGCGATCCGGCGCGCTGACCACCCGCAGCGCCAGCGCCGCGGCTATCACCAGGCCCAGACCGGCCAGGCGGATCACGTTCTCCGGGTTGTCGCCCAGCACGCGGTGGTAGAGCAGCGGGATGGTGATGATCTGCAGCAACATCGGCAGCACGATGAAGCCGTTGAAGATGCCCATGTAGACGCCGGCGCGCTCGGCTGGAATGCAGCCGGCGAGCATGGCGTAGGGGTTGCCCATCATGCTGGCCCAGCTC
>JAPHUU010000434.1 GCA_026193555.1 Rhodanobacter sp. | reverse complement strand
GGTATCGCCCTCTTCCGAATGGGTACACAGCAACTGCATGCCCAGGCAGACCCCCAGCACCGGCTGGCTCAGCTTGCGCAGGACATCGACCAGCTCCAGCTCGCGCAGGCGTGCCATGCCGGGGCCGGCAGCGCCCACGCCGGGCAGGATCACCTTGTCGGCGGCTCGGATCACCGCGGGGTCGCGCGTCAACGAGGCATCCACGCCCAACCGCTGCAGGGCGTAGCGCACCGAGCCGATATTGGTGCCGCCGGCATCGACCAGCACGACCGCCATTACAGCGTACCCTTGGTGCTGGGCAGCTCGCTGCCTTCGCGCCGGATCGCCTGGCGCAGCGTGCGTGCCACCACCTTGAAACAGGCCTCGACCATGTGGTGGGCATTCTCGCCCTGCACGCTCAGATGCAGGTTTGCCCCCATCGTCTCGCACAGCGAGTGGAAGAAGTGCGGCACCAGTTCGGTCGGTACCTCGCCCACGCGCTCGCGCGGAAAACTACCCTCGAACACGAAGTACGGCCGTCCGGACAGATCCAGCGCTGCGCTGGCCTGCGCCTCGTCCATCGGCAGGCTGAAGCCGTAGCGGCCGATGCCGCGCTTGTCGCCGAGCGCCTGCTTCAGTGCCTGCCCCAGCGCCAGCGCGCAGTCCTCGATGGTGTGGTGCTCGTCGATATGGGTGTCGCCCTCGCAGCGCAGCTCCAGCGCGAAGCCTGCGTGCTTGCCGATCTGCTCCAGCATGTGGTCGAAGAAACCCAGCCCGGTATGCACTTTCGGCTCGGCCAGCCGGTCCAGGTTCACCGCTACCGTGATGCGGGTTTCCTTCGTGTTGCGCACCACGGTCGCGGTGCGCGGCGCATCGAGCAGCTGATGGGCGACGTCCCGCCAGGCCAATCCCTGCGGACCCACCCTGACGCCACGCACCCCCATGTTGGCGGCGAACAGCAGATCGGTCTCGCGATCACCGACCATCGCTGACGCCGCGCGGCTCCAGCTGTCGTCCGCCAGATAATGGCGCAGCAGGCCGGTGCCCGGCTTGCGGGTGTCCAGGCCCTCGTGCGGAAAGCTGCGGTCGACCAGCACTTCGCGAAAACGGATGTCCTGTGAGGCCAGGATGCGCATCAGCAAGGCATGCGGACCGGAAAAATCCGGCTCCGGAAAGCTTGCCGTGCCCAGGCCATCCTGGTTGGTCACCATCACCAGCTCATAGCCCGCGGCCACGAAGCGCTGCAACGCAGCGATCACGCCCGGCAGCAGCGCCAGCTTTTCGTAGCTGTCGATCTGTTCGTCAGCCGGTTCCTCGATCAGGCAACCGTCACGGTCGACAAAAAGTATCTTGCGGCTCATATGCCTTCACCCGATGCCGATCCAACAGCCAAACCCCGGCCGCCCGTCGCCGTGGTCTTCAATACGCTCAGCACGCGATCGTTTTCATCGGGCGAGCCAATGGTGATGCGCAGCGCATCGCCGAGGTTCGGATAGCGCCTGACGTCGCGCACCACGATCCCTGCCGCGAGCAGACGCTGGTAAACCGCCCCCGCATCGTCGAAGCGCACGGCCAGGAAGTTGGCGTGCGATGGCAGTACGGCACGGACGCCGGGCAAGCGCTGCATCGCCTCGGCCATGGAACGACGCTGCGCGCGCACGATCGCCAGATGCTCCTGCGCGCGCGCCTGCCCCGCGGGCGTCAGCGCCGCCAGCGCCGCGGCCACGCACGGCAGCGGCAGTGGATAGGGAGGCATGATCCGCCGCAGCAGGGTGATCACCTCGGGGTTGGCGAGCAGGCAACCGATCCGCGCGCCGGCCAACGCCCAGGCCTTGGACAAGGTGCGCAATACCGCCAGGTTGTCATGGCGATCGATCAGCCCGGCCACACTGTCGTCTTCGGAAAACTCGACGTAGGCCTCGTCCACCACCAGCAGCGCACGACCGGCCAGCGCCTGCGCCAGTCGCACGATGTCCGCCCGCGGAATCCGCTGGCCGGTGGGATTGTTCGGCGTGCACACGAACACCAGTTTCACCGCCGGCGTGACAGCCGCCAGCACGACCTCCACGTCCAGCCTGAAGTCGTCCGCCAGCGGCACCTCGATCACAGCGGCGTTCTGGATCCGCGCGCACACCGCATACATGCCGAATGTCGGCGGCTGGATCAGGATTGCATCCTCGCCGGCGCGACAGAACGCCCGCACCAGCAGGTCGATTGCCTCGTCACTGCCGCGACCGACCAGCAGTTGTTCGCGACGCACGCCGTACAGCGCCGCCAGCCGCTCGATCAGGGCCGCAGGCTGCGGTTCCGGATAGCGATTGCAGCCAGCGCCGTCGTCGCCGGCGGGCGCCCACGCCGATTCGTTGGCATTGAGCAGGACCTGCCCGCCACTGGCTTCCATGCGTGCGGACGAATAGGGCTGGATGGCACGGATTTCCGGCCGGGCAAGATCGAGGATGCTCATGCCGACTCCCCCACCGCTGCTGGATCCAGCGCGGCCAGACGCAAGGTCACCGCGCGTCGATGCGCTTCCAACTGCTCGGCCGCCGCCAGCCTCGCGGTGCACGGACCGATGTTGCGCAGCCCCTCGGGCGTGACTTCCTGCACGCTGATCTGCTTCTGGTAGCTCGCCACCGACACGCCGCTGTAGCTGCGCGCATAACCGTAGGTAGGCAATACGTGATTGCTGCCGCTGCAGTAGTCGCCCACCGATTCCGGCGTCCACTGGCCGAGGAAGATCGAGCCGGCGCTCTCGATGCCATCCAGCAGGGCGCGTGGCTCGACCACCTGCAGGATCAGGTGCTCGGGCGCGTAGCGATTGCTGACTTCAACCGCTTGCGCCAGCGATTCGACCGCGATCAGCCGGCTGTGCACCAGCGCTTGCGCCGCGATGGCCCCGCGCGGCAGCTCGGCGCACTGGCGCTCAACCTCGATCGCGACCCTGTCGAGCAGATCGGCGGACGGGCTCAGCAGGATCACCTGCGAGTCCGGCCCGTGCTCGGCCTGCGACAGCAGGTCGGCGGCGACGAATACCGGGTTGGCTGTCGCGTCGGCGATCACCAGCACCTCCGATGGTCCCGCCGGCATGTCGATCGCCGCGCCATCCGGATCGGACGACACCTGCAGCTTCGCCTCGGTCACCCAGGAGTTGCCGGGGCCGAACAGCTTGTCGCAGCCGGGTACGCTGGCCGTACCGTAGGCCATTGCCGCGACCGCCTGCGCACCGCCGAGCTTGAACACCTTGTGCACCCCGGTGAGGCGGGCGGCATACAGCACCGCCTCGTCGCAACTTCCGTCGGCACGGGCGGGCGAGCACAACACCACCTCGGGACAACCGGCGATCTGCGCCGGTATGCCCAGCATCAGGGCGGTGGATGGCAACGGTGCGCTGCCGGCAGGCACGTACAGGCCGACCCGGCCGATCGGACGCAGGATGCGCTCGACCCGCACGCCAGCGGCAGTCTCCACCGCGATCGGCTGCGGTGCGGCAGCGCGGTGGAACAGCTCGATGCGCTGAGCCGCCTCGTGGATCGCCGCCTTCAGTAGCGGATCAAGCATGGCCTCGGCGGCGCGGAATTCGGCCTCGCTCACTTCGATGTCCTGCAGCGTGCAGCCGTCGTACTTCGCGCTCAGTTCCCGCAACGCCGGATCGCCTCGCTCGCGCACGGCGGCAATGATCCGTTCGACACCAAGACGCAGTTCGTCGGAGCGCGAATGCGCCGGACGTGCCAGCGCCTCGCTGCGCGCCGCATCGGCCAGGGAATTCCAGTCCAGGCGTTTCATGTCGGCCAGCTCCTGCGCGCACGGGGCACGCCAACCTTGTTCGAATCGGGCCTTGTCATGCCAGCATCTTCTCGACCGGCAGCACGAGCATCTCGCGCGCACCGGCTTTCTTGATTTCCTCCAGCTGCCGCCAGCTGACCTCACCGGCACACAGCGCCTGCAGCATCAGCTGATCCGGCTGCCCGGCCACCGGCATCAGGGTCGGCTGCGGCCCGCCCGGCAGCAGGCGGATGACCGCCTCCAGCGAGGCGCGCGATGTCTGCAGCAGCAACAATCGCGACTCGCGCACCTGAATCACGCCATCCAGCCGCTTGAGCAGCAGCTCGATCATGTCGCCACGCTCATCCACCGGCAACGTGACCGGTCCGGCCAGCACCGCCTCGCTCTCCAGCAGGACTTCCGTCTCGCGCAACTGATTGGCGACCAGCGTTCCGCCGCTCTGCACCAGGTCGCAGATCGCGTCGGCGGTACCCAGCTTGGGGGCGATCTCGACCGACCCGGCCAGGGTCACCACCCCCGCCGCGACACCGTGCTTGCCCAGCCAGGCGCCGAGCAGGCCCGGATACGAGGTGGCGATGCGCCGCCCGTCCAGATGCTGGGGGCTCTGGTAGTCGAACTCCTGCGGCACCGCAATCGACAGCCGGCAACGCCCGAAGCCGAGTGGCCGCCACTCCTGCAGCGGCTCGATATCGCGACCGGCGGTGAGCTGGAATTCACCGAGAACGTTGCGACCGACGATGCCAAGGTCACACACGCCCTGCGCGATCAATGCCGGAATGTCGTCGTCGCGAACCAGCAGCAGGTCGACCGGCTCGCCTTCGCCGAAGCAGAACAGCTTGTCGCGGCTCTGGCGAAAGCTGAGGCCACAGCGGTTGAGCAGATCCAGCGCCGGCTCGGTCAGTCGACCGGACTTCTGCATCGCTATGCGCAAACGATCGCGATCTTTCATGCTTCAGTCCTTTTTGCTGCGAGCGCATGACGACGCGCCGCACGTGCAGCGGCAGCCAGATAGCCACCACTGCCCTGATTGAGATAGCGCGCGACCCGTCCGATCGTGGTGATGCTGACGGCGGTGCGCTCATGGATTTCGCGATAGGACAGGCCTTCGAGCAGGTACGGCACGACTCGCCAGCGGTCCACCAGCACCTCGAGTTCGGCCGGCGTGCACAGGTCGCTGAGAAAGGCGTGCATCTCGTCTGCGTTCTTCAGCGACAGCAATGCCTCGCACAGGCTCAGCTCCGCTGACTCGGCCGGGGTCTCCGGATCCAGTGATCGACGCTTCATAGTGTGTTAACGCATTAATACAAGATAACGAAGCTTACACAGGATCGCGGCGACTGACAATCCCGCCGACAACACGGCGTCACGGCGTGTCCGGAGGACGAGACGTCGAGAAGTCGAACGAAGTGCCTGGAATGCGCGCGGTGCAGCGAGAGCATCACTCGCGCACAATGTTGAACCCGTCTCGGCGAAGCCCACGGGCACCGTGATCACGACGCGGCCAATTCCCAAAAAAAACCCCGCCATGGCGGGGTTCTTGTCAGTCGCCAGCGCTGACTCAGGCTGACTTCTTCTTCGGCGCGGCCTTCTTGGCGGCAGCCGGCTTGGTCACAGTCGGCTTGGCGCCGACAACAGCTGGCACCGCCGCGTGTGCACGGGTATTGCCGTAGCTGCCGCGGTAGGTCTTGCCGCGACGGGTCTTGCGATCGCCCTTACCCATGGGAACTCCTTGATTTTCGAGATGAACGGTCGAACATCATAGCAGCGCCGCCCCAAAGCGCCATAGTCAGCGGTGGCCGTGCCCGACGCACTCGCGAACCTGATCCATGCATTCGCCGGGATCAATCTGAACGGTCACGTGCTGAATGGCGAAGCGCTCCCGCAACACCTGCCTGATCGCCGCCATGGCATGCGCGCTGTCCGCATGCTCATGCAGTTCCGCATGCAGGGTTGCCATGCGCGATCCCGATGCAAGCTGCCAGATATGCAGATGATGGATGCCGCGGATCGACTCATCGGCACTTCGCAGCGCCATCTCCACTTCCACGCAGTCCATGCCGTCGGGCACACCCTCCAGCAGGATATGCGCGGACTGACGCAACAATCGCCACGCACTGAGCAGTATCAGCAGCGACACCAGCAGCGACAGCAGCGGGTCGGCCCACAACCAGCCGAACCAGCGGATCGCCAAGGCGGCAGCCACCGCAGCGAACGAGCCGAGCAGGTCGCCAAGCACATGCAGGCGCGCACCGGCCAGATTCACGTCGTCATGCGCGTGACCATGCAGCATCCTCAACACCAGCGCGTTGACCAGCAGACCGACGATCGCGACCGACAACATCACTCCGGACAGGATCGCACTCGGATGCCGCAAGCGGACGACCGCCTCGTACAGGATCCAGCCCACCAGCACGAACTGACTCAGTGCATTGACGAAACCGACCAGCACCTCGATCCGGCCATAGCCATAGCTGCGCCGCGCATCGGCTGGCATGCTGGCCATCCAGGCACCGACGAAGGCCAGCAGCAGTGCCAGCGCATCCACCATCATGTGGCCGGCATCGGCCAGCAACGCCAGCGAACCGGACCACATGCCACCGACCACCTCGGCCACCATCATGGCGGTGGTCAGCGCGAAGGCAATCAACAACTTGCGACTCTGGCCGGACGACAGGCCCGCATGCGGATGGGCATGTGAGGCATGGTCATGGCCATGATCGTGATGAATGGAGTGCGTGCTCATCCGCGCATGCTAGGAACGATGGTCGCCGTTACACAATCACCCGACGCGAAATGCCGGGGTCCTGCAGGCGGAACCCTATCGGATCGGGTGCGCGCAGTGCGGGCCATGAACATGCGCAGCGCCCGCGCCGACAGCCGCGGCAAGTCGGTGATTGCGGTCCCGATGCAGATTGACGAAATGGGCCGAGGCCAGCAGCAGTCCGCCGCACGTCACCAGCACGCTGTGAACGATGATCGAATAGCCCTCCGCATAAGTGACGCCGAGCAGCAGCAGCAGCAGACCCGGCAGCGCCAGCATCAATGGCAACGGCCCCCTGTGCCGACGGTAACCATTGATCAGGGCAAACAGGGCCAGCGCAGCGGCAAACATCACAAAACCACGCTCAAAGCGTGGATCCGCCAGAAACTCCAGGCCCATGAAAGGCAACAGCGCCAGCACGAAGGGCAGCAAGGCACAGTGAATGGCGCACAGGAACGAAGCCGTCGCGCCAACCCGATCAGCCACGCGCCACCAGCGCGAATTGTTCGTACGCAAGGAGTCCATTCGTTCCATCCGGCATCCCCTGAAGTGGCGACATGCTGTCTCGATGACGCGATGTTACTTTATAACACTTAAGAATGCCACGCGACCTGAGGGATCACTCAAGGCTTGCGGCAGAGCTTGCAGGTGCCGTGCACTTCCAGCGTCTGCGCCTGGGGCCGGAAACCCAGCGCCCTGGCTTGGGTCTCGATCAGCTCGGCCACTCGCTGATCGCACACTTCCTCTGCGCTGGAACAGATGTCGCAGATCAGAAAAGGCACCTGATGTGCCTCCTCCGGGTGATGGCAGGAGACGAAGGCGTTGATCGATTCCAGCTTGTGGATGAACCCGTGTTCAAGCAGGAAGTCGAGCGCGCGGTAGACCGTGGGAGGTGCCGCATTGCCGTGCTTCTCGCGCAGCAGATCGAGCAGATCGTAAGCCTTGATCGGCTTGTCGGTTGCGGCGATCAGCTGCAGCACTTCCTTGCGCAACGGGGTCAGGCGCAGGCCACGCTCCTTGCTGGCATGCTCCACCGCACGCACAAACCCCTTGGCATCACGATGATGCGGATGATGCGGGTGCGGCTTGTCGGCAACGTCATGACTCACGTGTCTTACCTCGGGTTCGATCATACACTGGGGCCATGCTGCCTCCAGTGAAGCTCAACGGCGCAGCGGCGGCGGCTCCGGCCGGAGTTTAGGACGCGGCTTCGCCAGCACGACGACCCAGCCGATCGGGCCCAGCACCGCGGCCCACACGATGCCTTCCAGCAACCGCCCGCGCCACCAGCCAAGCAACGCTCCGACGGCGATGAATGCCAGGTTCCACCAGAACAATGCTGCCCACGGCAGCGCGTTCAACAGGTTGGCGAAAACGTGCCAGAAGGCCCCGGGCGCATCGGGATCGACGCCTTGGGTAGCTCTGGCGAGCAGCTCATCCATGCCGGACCCGACGAGTCTGTGTCGCCTGCGCGGCCGGAATCATGCCGCGGTCAGGCACGCGCCAGCTCAAGCGCATCGGCGATGCGCTTGAGCGCCTCTATCCGGCCGGCCAGATAGATCGTGTGCTCGATCGACGGCGACACCTGGGTGCCGGTCATCGCCACGCGCAACGGCTGCGCGACCTTGCCCATGCCGAGCTCAAGCTGCGCCGCGACCTGCTCGATCACCTGATGGATCGGCTCCGGCTGCCAATCGCAGACGGCGAGCAAGGTTGCCGCCGTGTTCAGCACCGATACCGCCGAATCGCTCCTGAGGTGCTTGGCCACCGCCTTGTCGTCCCATTCGGCGATCGGCGCGTACCAGATCTTCGCCCGCTCGGCCATTTCCTTCAGCGTGTGCACCCGGTCACGCAGGGCCACGATCACCGCGGCCGGTGCCGGGCCATTCGCCACATTGATGCCGGCGCGGGCCAGGTGCCACTCGAATTCCGCCGCCAGCGACTGCGGATCGTCGGTCTTCAGATAGTGCTGGTTGAGCCAGGCAAGCTTCTCGGTATCGAAACGCGAAGCCGCCTTGTTCACGTCGGCGATGTCGAACAGCGCGATCATCTCCGGCAACGAGAAGATTTCCTGGTCACCGTGCGACCAGCCCAGCCGGACCAGATAGTTGAGCAGCGCATGCGGCAGGTAACCGTCATCGCGATACTCCATCACGCTGACCGCGCTGGTCCGCTTGGACAGCTTCTTGCCCTCCTTGTCGAGGATCATCGGCAGGTGCGCGAACTCCGGCACCTTCGCACCCAGCGCGTGATAGATGTTGATCTGCCGCGGAGTGTTGTTGACGTGGTCGTCGCCGCGGATGACCTCGGTGATGCCCATGTCGATGTCATCCACCACCACGGCAAAGTTGTAGGTCGGCCAGCCGTCGGAGCGAAAGATCACCAGGTCATCCAGCTCGCTGTTGCTCCACTCGATGCGGCCCTTCACCTTGTCCTCGAACACCACCGAACTTTCGACCGGATTGCGGAAGCGGATCACCCGATTCGGGTCATCGCGCAGCGGTTCGTTGCGGTCGCGGTAGTAGCCGTTGTAGCGCGGCTTCTCCCCCTTCGCCATCGCCGCCTCGCGCATCGCCTCGATCTCGTCCTTGCTCTCGTAGGCGTAATACGCCTTGCCGGCGGCGACCAGTTCATCGGCAACCTGCTTGTACCTGTCCAGTCGCTGGGTCTGGTAGAACGGACCCTCGTCATGGTTCAGGCCCAGCCACTGCATCGCGTCGAGAATGGCCTGCACGGCAGCGTCCGTCGAACGCTCGCGATCGGTATCCTCGATCCG
>JAPHUU010000401.1 GCA_026193555.1 Rhodanobacter sp. | reverse complement strand
TCCGCATGGCGCGTCCTCCTCGGACCTGCCCTACAGCGCCTTTGTGCGGAATGTCGACAGCGGCAATGTCTCCAGCGCGGTCATCAGTGCCGATCAACCCGCGACCATCAGCGGCAAGTTGAAGGACGGCAGCGCGTTTCGCACCGTCGCGCCGATGCTCGGCTTTTCCACCAACGAGGTGGTCAAGCAGATGCAGGACAAGAACGTCGAAGTACGCCAGGATCCCTCCGAAGGCTTCTCCCTGATCGGCCTGCTGGTCAGCTGGCTGCCGGTGTTGTTGATCGTGGGCGTGTTCATCTGGTTCATGCGGCAAATGCAGTCCGGCGGCGGCGGTCGCGGCGCCATGAGCTTTGGTCGTTCGCGTGCCAAGCTGCAGGGGGAGGATCAGGTCAAGGTCAATTTTACCGATGTCGCCGGCTGCGATGAGGCCAAGGAGGAGGTCGGCGAACTGGTTGACTTCCTGCGTGATCCGGGTCGGTTCCAGAAGCTGGGCGGCAAGATTCCGCGCGGAGTGCTGATGGTCGGGCCGCCCGGCACCGGCAAGACCTTGCTGGCCAAGGCAATAGCCGGTGAAGCGAAGGTGCCGTTCTTCGCGATTTCCGGCTCCGATTTCGTCGAGATGTTCGTCGGCGTCGGCGCCAGCCGCGTTCGCGACATGTTCGAGCAGGCGAAGAAGCATGCGCCGTGCATCATCTTCATTGACGAAATCGACGCGGTCGGCCGCCATCGCGGCGCCGGCCTCGGTGGTGGTCATGATGAGCGCGAACAGACGCTGAACCAGTTGCTGGTCGAGATGGATGGTTTCGAGGGCACCGAGGGGGTCATCGTGATCGCCGCGACCAACCGCCCTGACGTGCTGGATCCCGCGCTGCTGCGTCCTGGGCGCTTCGATCGCCAAGTCGTGGTTGGCTTGCCTGATGTGCGCGGTCGCGAGCAGATCCTCAAGGTACACATGCGCAAGGTGCCGATTGCCAGCGATGTCAATGCAATGACCATCGCCCGCGGCACCCCCGGGTTTTCGGGCGCCGATCTGGCCAACCTGGTCAACGAGGGGGCATTGTTTGCGGCACGCGAGAATGCCCGTGAAGTGCGCATGATTCATCTGGACAAGGCGCGCGACAAGATCCTGATGGGCGCCGAGCGTCGATCGATGGCGATGAGTGAGGATGAGAAGAAGCTCACCGCCTATCACGAAGCGGGTCACGCCATCGTGGGCCGGCTGGTGCCCGAACATGATCCGGTCTACAAGGTGACGATCATTCCGCGAGGGCGGGCGCTAGGTGTCACGATGTATTTGCCTGAAGGCGACAAGTACAGCATCAACCGGGTGGCGATCCAGTCGCAGCTTTGCTCGCTGTATGGAGGGCGCGTCGCGGAGGAGCTGATTTTCGGTGCCGACAAGGTCACGACCGGTGCATCCAACGACATCGAGCGGGCTACAAAGATGGCGCGCAACATGGCGACCAAGTGGGGCCTGTCAGACGAGCTCGGACCGATCACCTATGGCGAGGACGAGGACGAGGTGTTTCTCGGTCGCTCGGTGACCCAGCACAAGAGCATCTCCAACGAGACCGCCAGCAAAATCGATGAAGTGGTGCGCGGCATCCTTGATCGAGCCTACGCGCGCAGCAAGGAGCTGTTGACGGCGAATCTCGACAAGTTGCACACCATGGCGGAGCTGTTGTTGCAGTACGAGACCATCGACGCGCATCAGATCGACGACATCATGGCAGGGCGCGAGCCCGGGCCGCCGGCCGACTGGACCAAGGACGCCTCCAAGGGTAGTACACCGCCGCCCCCGCCTCCGCCCAAGGGTGACGCAGGTTCTCCGGCGGGCAAGGTGGGCGATCCGGCGACGCAGAGCCGGACCAGTCTGGAAGACTGATCGAAGATGGCTGGGTGGCGGCTGATGGCTCTTGTGCGGTCAGTCGGAAGATGGGCGTCGGTTTCTTGTGATGATGCGGTGACTGAATGTCGCTGAAAGAAGCCGTTTTTCGCGGGGTTCGGTGGGTCGCGCATGGAAGGTTGTTGGCCATTCGGCGCGTGGGTGACGAACAAACTTTACGAAAAGGGTTGACGCACGAGGGCGGAGTCTGAATAATTCCGCTTCTCGCTTCGAGGCATTGATGTCCCAACATCATTGCCTCGGGATGAAAAGTCTTTCAGTGCGCCCGTAGCTCAGTTGGATAGAGTACCTGGCTACGAACTAGGTGGTCGGGAGTTCGAATCTCTCCGGGCGCACCATTTTTATATTGCGAAGCGGCGTGCTTGCGCCCCGTTGCGTTGTTCCGGGGGTGGCTCTGCTGGTACCCGGACAAGTGGTGATACATGTGTCATGGTGTGCTTCGATGCGGATTGACTGGGCGAAGCGTCACCCTTAACATTTCAAGGCTCCGGTGGTGTGAAGCAACCGGGGATTCGAAAGCGGGGTATAGCTCAGTCTGGTAGAGCGTTGCGTTTGGGACGCAAAAGTCGGGGGTTCGAATCCCTCTGCCCCGACCAGCGAAGCGTTCTGCTGTCAGCGCCTGCGCCTGTAGCTCAACCGGATAGAGCATCGGCCTTCTAAGCCGAGGGTTGCAGGTTCG
>JAPHUU010000435.1 GCA_026193555.1 Rhodanobacter sp. | reverse complement strand
TTGCTGCTGACCAGACTGTCCGCCGCTCAACGCAGGAGGAACGCCTCCATTGCGCTGCAGCTGGTGGGGCTGGCAGATCGTGCCTCGCACAAGCCGGGCGAACTGTCTGGCGGCCAGCAGCAGCGCGTGGCGATCGCCCGCGCGATCGTCTCCGACCCGACCCTGCTGGTCTGCGACGAGCCGACTGGCGACCTCGACCGGCAGTCCGCCGAGGATGTGCTGGGTCTGTTGCGGACACTGAACCGAGAGCATGGCAAGACCGTAGTGATGGTCACCCACGATCCCAGGGCCGCCGAATACGCCAATCACACGCTGCATCTGGACAAGGGCACGTTGGTCGAGCAGGCGACGGCCTGAGGAGACAGTCATGAAATACCTGCACCTGATCTGGGCCACGCTGTTCCGGCACAAGACCCGCACCTTCCTCACCCTGGTGTCGATCATCATGGCGTTCCTGCTGTTCGGCATGCTGGACGCGGTGCGTACGGCTTTCGATAGCGGCAGCAAGAGTCTGCACGGCGTTGATCGACTGGTGACCACGTCCCGTTACTCGATCATCCAGTCGCTGCCCAAGGCGCTGCAAACGCGGATTGCCGGTGTCCCTGGGGTGCGGGATGTGGCTTATGCCAACTGGTTTGGCGGCATGTACCAGGAGCCGAAGAATTTCGTCTTCAGCTATGCGGTCAGCGAGAACTATCTGGACATCTATCCGGAGATCCAGCTGTCGCCGGCGCAACGCAAGGCGTTCGACGACACCCGCATCGGTGCGGTGATCGGCGAGGCACTGGCGAGGAAATACGGCTGGAAAGTCGGCGACAAGATTCCCCTGCAGTCGACGATCTTTCCGCAGAAGAACGGCGACAAGACCTGGCCATTCGATATCGTCGGCATCTTTACCGTGGCCAAGGGCGCGGCCAACGGCATGGACCAGCTGTTCCTGCTGCACTGGAAGTATTTCGACGAAGCGAATGCCTATGCCAGTCACGCGGTGGGCTGGTATGTCGACCGCTTGCAGGACCCACAACAGGCGGATCGTGTGGGCAAGGCGATCGACGCGTTGTCGGCCAACTCCGACCATGAGACCAAGACCCAGACCGAGCAGGCCTTCAGCGCCTCGTTTGCCAAGCAGCTAGGTGACATCGGGTTGATCGTGGGCGCGATCATGGGCGCGGTGTTCTTCACCCTGATCCTGCTGACCGGCAACACCATGGCGCAGGCGGTGCGTGAGCGTACTTCCGAGCTGGCCGTCATGAAGACGATCGGCTTCTCCAGCGCCAGCGTGCTGGGCATGGTGCTGGCCGAGTCGGTGCTGCTGTTGCTGCTCGGTGGCGTGCTGGGACTGGGCTTGGCGGCAGTGCTGGCGCCGGTGGTGACCAAGGGCAGCGGCGGCATGGTCAACCTGCCGCCGATGGGTGCGGGCAGCTGGGCACTGGGCATCGGCCTGATGACACTGATCGGTCTGGTGGTGGGGGCGTTGCCGGCATGGCGGGCGATGCGTCTGAACATTGTCGATGCCCTGGCGGGTCGCTGAGGAGATCCACATCATGCGCAAATTCAAATCATTCCTTGCCAGCTTTGGCTTGATCCTGCTGCTGATCGCCTGCCTGGTCATCTGGACCAGGCTGCCGCTGGCTGCCGTCGGTGTGCTGCTGGTGTTGCTGGTGCTGTGGCTGGCCTTCACCCGCCGTGGCAGGCAGACGCTTTCGGTCACCAATGTCGGCATCAGCACACTCGGTCAGCGCATCGGCGCCTCGTCGGTGATCGTGATCGGCATTGCCGGCGTGGTCGGCGTGCTGGTGGCGATGCTGGCGATGGGTGACGGCTTCCAGGCCACCCTGCAGCAGACCGGCAGCAACGACACCGCGATCGTGCTGCGTGGTGGCTCGAACGCCGAGCTGAACTCGGTGCTGGAGCGCGACAACCTCAGCGTGATTGCCGAGGCGCCCGGCGTGGCGCGCGGGCCCGATGGCAAACCGCTGGCTTCGGCAGAGATATCGGTGGTCGCCAACCTGCCGAAGAAGAGTGATCCGACGGCCGATGCCAACGTGCAGATCCGTGGCGTCGGCGACCAGGCCTGGGCCTTGCGGCCCAACGTGAAGATCGTGCAGGGCCGACGCTTCAAACCAGGTTTGCGCGAGCTGGTGGTGGGCCAGGGAGCGATGCGCCAGTTCGTCGGTCTCGAGGTCGGCAGGCAGCTGCGGCTGGCCGGACAGCAGTGGACCGTGGTCGGTGAATTCGTCGCCAATGATTCGCACGATTCGGAATTGTGGGGCGACACGCAGACGGTGGCCGCGGCCTACCGGCGCGGCAGCAGCGCGCAGTCGGTGACCGTGCGACTGACATCGCCGAAAGCATTCGACACCTTCAAGGCGGCGTTGCTGGCCGATCCGCGGCTGAAGGTCGATGTCAGCACCACCCGCGAGTACTACACCAAACAGTCCGAGCGTCTGACCAAGGTGATTCGCATCGTCGGCATCACGGTGGGCGTGATCATGGCGATCGGTGCGGTGTTCGGTGCACTGAACACGATGTTCGCCGCGATCGCGGCGCGCTCGCGCGAGATTGCCACGCTGCGTGCGATCGGCTTCCGTGGCCTGCCGGTGGTGGTTTCCGTGCTGCTGGAAACCATGCTGCTGGCACTGCTGGGCGGCGTGCTGGGCGGTTTGGTCACGTGGCTGATCTTCAACGGCTACACCGCTTCCACCCTCGGCTCGAACTTCAGCCAGGTGGTGTTCCAGTTCAAGGTGTCGCCCGCGCTGCTGTGGACCGGTATCAAGTGGGCGATGGCGATCGGCTTCGTTGGCGGCCTGTTCCCGGCCGTGCGTGCGGCACGGCTACCGGTGAGTACGGCGTTGCGGGAGTTGTAGCGGGACAGATGACGTGCGCGTTGGCGCGGGCGTCATCGGATGGATCTGTCACGCCGGACGCTTCTGCCGCGCCGAGGTAATCACTCCCACCCCGAGCAGGATTACCGCCATGCCAGCCAAGTCGTACGGGCCGACGTGCTCGCCGGCCAGCAGGATGCCGAACAGCACGGCGATCGGCGGGTTCACGTAGGCGTAGCTGGTGGCCAGTGCCGGCCGTGCATGCTTGAGCAGGTAGAGGTAGGCGCTGAACGCGATCAGCGAGCCGAACACCGCCAGGTACAACAGCGCCAGGGTGGCATGCAGGGTCGGATGTGCGGGCAGACGCTCGCCACTGCCGAAGCCCATCGCCAGCAAGGCGACGCTGCCGCACAGCATCTGGGCGGCGGTGTTCATCTGGCCCGGCGGCATCTGCTGGCGCCTGCTCCACACCGAACCGAACGCCCAGCACATCGCAGCCGTCAGCAGCGCGCCCGCACCCAGACGCGATCCGGAGAGGCCGCTGCCAAGATTCAGCACGATCACGCCGGCGAAGCCGATCATCAGGCCCAGCGTCTCGCGGCGGCTCGACCATTGCCCGTAGAGGCCGGCGAACAGCGCGGCAAACAGCGGCATGCTGGCCACCGCGACCGCAGCAATGCCCGAACTCACCTGCTGCTCGGCAAAGCACACCATTCCGTTGCCGAAGCCCAGCAGTAACACGCCGGTGAACGCGGCATTGCGCCATTGCAGCGGCGTCGGCGCAGCCATGCCGCGCCAGCGCAGAAACCCGTAGATCAGTACGCCCACCATCAGGAAGCGCACACCGGCGAGCAGGAACGGCGGGTAGCTTTCCAGTGCGTAGCGGATGCCGAGATAGGTCGAGCCCCAGATCACGTAAAGCGCGAACAGCGCCAGCGGAACCAGTACGCGCGGGTCGCTGAGGGGGTGCAGGGCGTCTGCCGCGCTATCGGCGGAATGGTCGGACATGGGTGGGGTGCCGCGGGGAGTGGGTGGCGGCATTATCCGCAAGCTTGCCGTTGGCGGCGAGCGCTTTCGGTGGCGTCGGTGGGCTGGCGCGCGGCGCTTTCGCTGGCAAGCAGTTCACGTTTGCGTTCGACCCCCCAGCGCCAGCCTCCGATCGAGCCATCCTCGCGCACGATGCGATGGCAGGGCACGATCAGCGCCAACCGGTTGCTGCCACAGGCGCGGCCGATCGCGCGCGCGGCTTTCGGACGGTCAATCGCGGCAGCTAGTCCGCCATAGCTGAGCGTGCTGCCCGCCGGAATCCGCGTCAGCGCGTTCCATACCTGCCACTGGAAGGCGGTGGCGGCGACATCCAGTGGCGGCAGTGCGGGCGCGGCGACATCGCTCCAGCCCAGTTCGTGCGCAATCCGCGCGATCACTGCGTCCAGCCATTCCTCGCGGCCGTTGTCCACGCGCTCGCGTGCGGCGTGGGGAAACTCGCTGGTCAGCAGGGTTTCCAGTTTGCTGTCATCGTCGCCCAGTGTCACCGCGCAGATGCCGCGTGCGGTAGCGGCCACCAGTAGCTGGCCCAGCGCGGTCGGTGTGGTGGTATAGCGGATGCTGGCGCCGGCACCGCCAGCGCGATAGCTGGCCGGGGTCATGCCGAGCAGGCGGTCGCTGTGCTCGTAGACGCGGCTGCCGGAACCGAAGCCGGCCTGGTACACCGCGCTGGCGACGTCGGCGCCGTCGCGCAGGGCGGCCTTCAGCTGACCGAAGCGGCGGGCACGATGGTATTCGGCCGGACTGATGCCGTAGCGACGGCGAAAGGCGCGCTGCAAGTAGCCGGGACTGAGCTGGACAGTCTTTGCCAGCACGCTGAGGGTGGGCGCTTCGTCCGCCTGTTCGAGCTGCTGGCGGACGCGCTCAAGCGCGGATTCGGTAACGGGGTGGCGGGCATTCATGGCAGCATCCGCGGACAATGCCGACAGGTTAGGGCGGGCTGCCGCCGCCGGCTATCCGGATCGTGCGCTCAATGCGCTACCGGACCGCTTTCCTGGCGAATGACCACGAACTCGCCTTCCAGTACGTCCGGCTGATGACCTGACGGCCCGGCTGCCGCCGTCGTCGACGCACCGGCATGCTTCCATTGGCGCAGGGCCAGCAACACCACACCGCCTACCAGCAGCACGGCCGCCACCGCCAGCCCGAACACCAGCAGGACGCCGATCACGGCCAGACCCAGCAACACGGACAGGGCGCGAATCAACGGGTGGCGGGAGCGGCGCATGGAAGACATGGAAATGTACATTTGTTAAAAATCCGTGTGGTAAAATCAACGACTTACGTGTGCAACCATGGGGCCAACGGCCCGACGAGGCAAGTGCCGATGGATACAGTGACCGCTTTTTCGCCGCTCTGCCAGCTGGATCAGATCCCCGACGACGGCGCCATCGCCGTCGATGCCTGGCTGTCCTGTGGTGACGCAGCGGCCGAGGCGGTCAGTCTGATCCTGCTGCGTCGGGGCGAGCATGTGCAGGGCTATCTCAACATCTGTCCCCACAGCGGGCGCCGACTCGACTATGCGCCGGGCAAGTTTCTGCTCAAGCATGAAACCCTGATTTGCGCCGTGCATGGCGCCACCTTCCATCAGGAAAGTGGCATGTGTATCGCCGGTCCCTGCCGTGGCCAGCACCTGCGCGCGGTGAAGGTTCGAGTGACGGATGGTATCGTCGAATGGGTGCCGAGGATGTGAGGTCGCGGCGCGCCGCGACTGACTCAATGGAACATCAGGTTGATCGTGACCAGGGTGACGACCAGTACCAGCACGGTCAGTGGCGCACCGACGCGAAGGAAATCCTTGCCGCGATAGCCGCCGGGGCCGGTGACCATCATCAATGCGGGGTGGCCGGAGCTGAGCAGGAAGGTGTTGGACGAAGACACCGCCACGATCAGCGCATAGGCCGACGGGTTGCCGCCGGTGGCCACGGCGACGCTGATGGCGATCGGCACCATCATCACGGTGGCGCCGACGTTCGACATCACCTGCGAGAACAGCAGGGTGAGCACGGCCAGGCACGCCTGCAGCACCCAGGGTGCCGCGCCGCCAAGATGTTGCAGCACCTCCTGTGCAATCCATGCGGCGGTGCCGGTGGCATCCATCGACCAGCCCAGCGGAATCAGACAGGCGATGACAAAGATGGTCTTCCAGTTGACCGCCCTGTACGCCTCGTCCATGTTCAGCACGCCGGTCAGCAGCATGGCGATCGCACCGGTCATCATCGACACTGACAGGTCGAGGTTGGTGAACAGCGCCAGCCCCTGGGCCATCAGGAAGAAGCCGACGGCCTGCCAGATCTTGCCGGGGCGCTGCTCCTCCTTCGGGATGTCGGTGACGACCACCAGATCCTTGTCTTCGGCGGCCAGCGCCAGATCGCGCCAGTTGCTGTGCAGCACCACGGTGTCGCCGGCGTGCAGGTTGATCCCGCGCACGTCGTCGCGGAAGACCTGGTCACCCCGGGTCACGGCCAGTACCGAGATGCCGAAACGCTTGCGCAGTCGCAGCTCACCCACGGTCTGCTTGATGAAGCGCGAGCTGGGCGGGATCACCACCTCGGAAATGCCGGCGCGGGTCGGATTGAACAACTCGCCGAGCTGACGCATGCGGGTGGACAGCCGGCACAGCTGATTGTTGGCGAAGTGACTCAGCTGCTCGCGCGGGCCGAGCACACCGAGCACCGAGCCGACCCAGATCACATGATCGGCCGGCGGCGCCATGCGCGAGTCGTTGCCGCTCTTGATCGCCAGGATCAAGGGTGCCTCGTACAGCGATTCGGCCTCGCCGATGCTCATGCCGACCAGCGGGCTTTCCGCGGTGACGGTCAGTTCGGCGGTCTCGCCGCCAATGCCGTAGGTTTCGGCGAAATAGCTCTCGGTGCGCCCGGGCGTCACCTTCAGTCGTTCGTCCTCGTGGCTGGGCAGCAGCTTGTGGCCGAACAGGTAGAAATAAAACACGCCCACCAGGGCCAGGGCGAGGCCGATCGGGGTCACGCTGAACAGGCCGAACTTCGGGATCGTGTGCGCGCCCGGCGGCAGGTTGAGGTTGGCGCTGGCGATCAGGTCGTTCAGCACGATCAGCGGCGAGTTCGCGATCAGCGTGGTGTTGGTGGCGGTGAGGATGCAGAACGCCATCGGCAGCAGCAGCCGGGACAGCGGCACACCGGTACGCGCGGACAGCCTGCTGCTGACCGGGATCATCAACGCGGCCAGCGCCTGACTCGGGATCACCGCGCTGAACAGGCTCGCCACCAGGTTGATCACCAAGCCCAGCCGCGACTCCATGCCGCGCGCCATGCGCATCACGAAGTGCGCGGTGTGGCTGAGCACGCCGGCGCGGTCGAGTCCCTCGCCCATGATCATGATCGCGATGATCGCGATCACCGCGTTGCCGGCGAAGCCGTTGAACACGCGATCGGAGGGGATCAACCCGGTCAGGCCGATCACCACCACTACCAGCAGCGCGACCATGTCGGCGCGGATCCACTCCAATACCAGCATCAGCATGGTGAAACCCACCAGCCCAAGCACCAGCATCATTTCGGGGGTAAGCGACAGTCCCATCAGCGGATGTCCCGCAAGGGCCGCTGGCAACGGTGAATGCGGCGGGGCAGAGGAAGCTTCACGCTGCGTCGATTTGTCCCTGGATGGATCGCCTGAGTATAAGCGGGCCAGCATGATGGCTGGTGAATCATCGCGCTACGCCGGTGAGCCGGGGCGGGATTCGAGCAGCGCCGCCACCCTTTTCCGCAGAAGAGAAGACATCCGGAGCAAGCTCAGGCTTTGCGGTAAAGCAAATCCCAGACGCCGTGACCCAGCTTCAGGCCGCGTCGTTCGAAATGGGTTTCGATACGCCACTCCGGCTTCTCGGCGTACTGGCCGGCACCGACCGTGTTGCACCAGTCGGGCGCTGCCTCCATCACCTCAAGCATGTGCTCGGCATAGGCCTGCCAGTCGGTGGCCAGATGCAGCAGGCCGTCCGCCGCCATCCTTGAGGCAAGCAGGCTGATGAAGTCGGGCTGGATCAGACGGCGCTTGTTGTGGCGCTTCTTGTGCCATGGATCGGGAAACCAGATGCGCACCTCATTCAGCGAACCGGGCAAGATCTCGTGCTGCAGCACTTCCACCGCGTCGTGCCGGTACAGGCGCACGTTGCCGGCCTCGCGTGCGGCCAGGGCGTTCATCAGGCGGCCGACGCCCGGGCCGTGTACCTCGACGCCGATGAAGTCGCGTTCCAGGTCGTGTTCGCTGGCCCAGGCCAGTGCCTCACCGTTGCCGAAGCCGATCTCCAGCACCCGCGGAGCCTGTCGACCAAAGCTGGCGGACAGGTCATGCGGCGCGCCGTGATAGTCGATGCCGTAGCGCGACCAGTGCGTGTCGAACGCGCGTTGCTGTGCCGGCGTCATGCGCCCTTCGCGCAGCACGAAGCTGCGGATGCGGCGCATGTATTCGGTGGTGGTGTCGTGTTCGCTGTCGCTGATGTCGGTCATGCGGAATCCAGGGTGTGACGCCACCTCCGGCAAAGACGGGGTGGCGCACCCATGCAACGTGGTGAGGCGTCGTGCCTTGCACCGCACCCGGTCTGCCGGGCGCGGTGGCGAGGGGGCCGACTCTACCTCAGCTTCATTGCCGCTGCCCGTCCTCCCGCCGGTTCGGCCGCGGCCTTCTCTCGGGCTGTGGCTCGTTGCGCTGCGGACGAGGTGCTTCGGCCCGTGGTGGCGCGGTGGCCCGTGGCGGCTGCTGGTAGCGTGGTTGCTGCATGATCTGCCGCGGCGGTTCGCTGCGCGCGGGCATCGGCATCGGGCGTGGAGCCTCACGGACGTAGCTGCGCGGTTCGGGGGCCGCACGCTGGAAGCGTGGCTCGGAGGCGCGGCGCATGGGGCTGTTCCGGGTGGGCCGCTCGGGCTGCCTGTTGCGGTTGGCCTCGAAGCGCTGTGGGCGTGCCTCGCTGGTCGGCGTGATCCGGCTGGCTGGTTCGGTGCGCCGGATCTGCGGCACGGCGGGCAAGTTCGGGCCACCTCGGGAAAGCGGGCGACGCGGGCTTTCGCCGGCGCCGGAAATGTAGCTGACGCCCGGTCGCGGCATCGACTCGCGCCGGCCGCTATTGTCCCGGCCCTGCGGATGGGCGAATCGGGCCGATGGCAGATCGGCCTCCGCGCGGACGGCGGCGGCATCGCCATGGCGCCGGTCGGTCGGCGGACCGGCAGGCTCGCGGGTGACGCCCGGCAAGGCCCGGATCGGGCCGGAAACGGGGCGTCGGTCCAGCACACGGATATGGGGGCCGACGAGAGGAGCGGCACGCGGCGAGCCTGTCGCACGGTCGGCATGTCCGAAGTCCCGCGCACCCCGCGCTGTCACCGGTGGAGCATGACGCGCCACCACTCCGCGGTGGAACCCGCCGGCCGGCAGGTTGCGCACGTGCTGATTGCGCGGGGTTCTCACGGGGTTGGCACGCGGGCGCAACTGACGGGCATCACGTGCAAGCATCGGCGCCGAAGCGCGTTCGCGTGCGTCGACCCGGACCAGGTCGTGCCGGACATTCCGGCCGCCGGCAAACGTCCGGCCCGGCACGGCAGTGAAGCCGCGTGGCGCGTCGCGGTTGGCATGGTGCCCGTCAGCGTCCGGCAGGCCCCGACGATAACGATCGTAGTGATGGTCGATGTCGGCGCGGTGATCGTGTCCGCGACGCTCGCGCATGTCATCGGCATTGATGTCGGTGTAGTAGCCGCGGCTGGCGCGGTACCACGGGTCGTAGATTTCGCCCGGACCGAGCGGGAACCAGCCGACCGGACCAGTACCGATGCCGACCGACCAGCCGCCGCCGCCGACGAACGCGACCAGCGCTGGCGCGTAGATGGGGCGCACACCACGCGGCCCCGGGATCCAGCCCCATCCGCGACGTGTATAGGCCCAGCGACCGTAATGGTAGGGCGCGTAACCCCACGGGCTGTCGTCCACCCAGGTCCAGCCCCACGGCGCGATATAGGCCCAGTGGCCATCGCGGTAGGGCGCCCAGTCGGCGGCGACCTGGTTCGGGTACCACACCGCACCGTAGTCACTGGTGTCCTGCCAGTCGCCGTACTGGTCCAGGTCCTGGTAGCCGACCACGTCGTCGGAGACGTACTGGCTGCTGGCCGACTGCGTGTAGCGCCGGTTGCGCTGCTCGGTCCAGGCGTCGAACGCATCGCCACCATCGATATCCATGATTGTCACCATCGCCAGGCTGGAATCGGCGAAGCGATAGCTGCGACCGGGATTGATCGTGCGCTGGGCGTTGTTCTGTCCATAGACGGAGGCGCTGCCGTCGAATGCGGTGACCTGGGTGGCGCCGCGGTCGTCGATGTCCACCCGGAAAGTGCCGGGCTGGTCGATCACCAGCGCCACGGTCGGCGTGTCGATCTCGTAGCTCTGGCCATCATCCAGATGACTGACGCTGAGGCTGAGGGTGCCCTGGGTCAGTTCGACCTGGGCCAGCTGGTCGTTCAGGTCGAGCAGAGCGACGTCGGTGCGGTGGTCCATGCGCAGCGTGCCGCTGCCGAATTCCAGTTCGGCACGGGCATGGTCGCCGGTGGACAACCGGTCGCCCGTGGTCAGCGGACGGTTGAGGTTGGCGTCGCTCCAGTCGCTGGCTCCGGCGGGCAGGAAGCCCAGATCGCCGGCGATGTACGACAGCCGCGCGACCCGGCTGGGTGGGTCGGCGCTGTCGTCGTTCATGCCGGACTGGGCCCGGGCCAGGCCGGCACCGGCACACAGCAGCACGACAGCGAGCAGTCGCCCGTGGCGGCGCAGTGGAGCAAGGAACTTGGTGAGCAGACGCATCGTGTTTCCCCAGGGTGAGTTGACATGTATCGCGCGATGGATCCCATCGATCCGCGGTCCGTTCTGCGATCACGGCCCGATTATGCGCATGGGCGGGATTAGGACAGCCTTAGTTTTGCTGCGGTGTACCAGTACCGGTTCAGCTGGTCGCCATCCGTGATTCATGCGCCGTTGGGTCGGAGTTGGCGGGCCGCCTTGGTGGCTGTCGAATCGAAATGGATGCGGCGGAGCATGATTCCGGCAGTTCCAACCGGGCGAATCCCGGGTTACCATCCGCCAGCTGATGCGGGTGTAGCTCAATGGTAGAGCTGTAGCTTCCCAAGCTACTGACGAGGGTTCGATTCCCTTCACCCGCTCCATTTTTCGAGCCCCACCGAGCAGAGCAATCTCATGGCAGATCTGATGACACCGGATCTGATCACTCTGGGTTGGCGGGAGCGGCTGGCATTGCCCCGGCTGGGTATCGCCATGCTCAAGGCCAAGCTCGATACCGGCGCGCGGAGCAGTTCGCTGCATGTCGACACGCTGGAAAGCTTCATTCGGGGCGGGGTGACCTGGCTGCGTTTCACCATGCACGTGGGTCGGCGTCATCCGCATGAAGTGTGTTGCGAGGTGCCGGCGATGGATCGGCGGACGGTGACCGATACGGGTGGCCGTTGCACCGAACGCTGGTTCATTCGCAGTGATGTGGAACTGGCTGGACAGCGATTCGGCATCGACATCAATCTGACCGATCGGCGACACATGCTGTTTCCCCTGCTGCTCGGGCGAAGTGCCTTGAACGGGCGTTTCGTAGTCGATTCGGCGCTTTCCTACACCCAGTCACGGTCGCCGAAGGTGGCGCCGGACCCAGCATGACAAGTCCTGCATGAAAATCGCGATTCTTTCACGCAACACCAAGCTGTACTCGACCCGACGGCTGGTCGAGGCAGGGCGCGAGCGTGGCCATGTGGTACGCGTGCTCGATCCGCTTCGTTGCTACGTGCGCATCGCACCGGGTGCGGTGGCGATCCGCTACCAGGGCAAACCGGTGCGCGACATCGACGCAGTGATTCCGCGCATCGGCACCTGCAGCACGTTCTACGGCACTGCGGTACTGCGCCAACTGGAGATGATGGGTATTTACACGCCCAACTCCTCCGACGCAGTGCTGCGCGCACGCGACAAGTTGCGCTGCCTGCAGATTCTGGCCGCGCAGGGCATCGACATGCCGGTCACCGTGTTCGGCGACAATCCGGACGACTCGGCCGACGTGCTGGCACTTCTGGGCGATCCGCCGCATGTGATCAAGCTCAACGAAGGCACTCAGGGCTCCGGGGTGGTGCTGGCCGAGAAACGCAGCGCGTCGCAGAGCGTGATCGAGGCTTTCCGGGGGCTGTATGCCAATTTCCTGGTGCAGGAATTCATTGCCGAGGCGAACGGCAGTGACCTGCGCTGCTTCGTGGTCGGCAAGAAGGTGGTGGCGGCGATGCGGCGTGATGCCAGTGCTGGTGAGTTTCGTGCCAACCTCCACCGCGGCGGCACCGCCGTGGCGGCGACCCTGAGCGCGGAGGAGCGGCGCATCGCCGTGCGCGCCGCGGCCGCGCTGGGGTTGGGGATCGCCGGCGTCGACCTGTTGCGCTCAAACCGCGGACCGTTGCTTCTGGAAGTGAACTCCTCACCGGGCCTGGAAGGCATCGAGGCCGCCACCGGAGTTGACGTGGCGGGCGCCATCGTTGAGTTGTTGCAGTCGCAAGTCGGCGAATCGATGGCGGACGCGGGATCGCGACGAAGGGCGTTGCCAAAGGTGTAGTACGAAGCTTTTCGTTGAAAGCCCCCGGACGACGTGCCCATGATCATCACCGGAAAGATTCGGCGACGGTTTCCGCAACGGCGAACGGCTTGATCGGTCAAGGCGGAAAACCACGGGTGACTTCACCGCAGTGGACGCCGTTGGTGCACTGGGAGATGCTGCCAGGCGGTCGATACGACCTCGTCAGCCGGAAGGTGCGGAATGATATCGACCAGTTGGCCGACGTGTCATCGATCTTTGACAAGTATTGCATCGCCGCCCAGATGGATTCCCCATCGAAGATCCAGCTATTCAACGTCAGGCCATGGTCTTCGTGCTCGACGCGGCTGGTCACGCCGGGGCTGTCAGGCGACAACCTTGGGGCACGCCGCAGCGTTGATCTGGTGGATGGGTAGGCAGCGGTTGCACCCATTTGCATGGATTGCGTGCCCGTACGATGACGGAGTCAAGCGGGGTTAACCGCGGCGTAACCAAGGGCGTCGTATAAAACACTCCTGTCGATTCGCATGACACTTCAACCCGCAAGGTCAGGTGATGGCAGTTGATGGTATCGGGGCAGTAGCTTGGGCTTGGATGTGGCGGCGACGAGTCGCGCATCCGGGCCTTTTTCTTGGTCGCGAGGCGTCCGGTTCAGCTTCGTTGGCGGGTTGACAGGATTCCGCCTGGCAAGCTTGTTAAGCTTGCCATCTCAGCCGTTCCCTGCAACGGCTGTGCAGGAGTGAGTGATGCGCGTTCTGGTGATCGAAGACAACAGCGATATCGCGACCAACATCGGCGATTATCTGGAAGACCGCGGGCATGTGGTGGACTTTGCCGGTGACGGCGTCACCGGCCTGCATCTGGCGGTGGTGCACGATTTCGACGTGATCGTGCTGGATCTCACTCTGCCCGGAATGGACGGTCTGGAGGTGGCCCGCAAGCTGCGCCACGAGGCGCACAAGCAGACGCCGATCCTGATGTTGACCGCACGCGATGCGTTGGAGCAGAAGCTGACCGGGTTCGAGTCCGGCGCCGACGACTACATGACCAAGCCGTTCGCCTTGCAGGAACTCTCGGCGCGGCTGGAGGTGCTGGCCCGTCGCGGCAAGGGCCCGCAGAGCCGCGTGCTGAAGGTGGCCGACCTCACCTTCAACCTCGATACACTGACAGTGAACCGCGAGGGCAAGTCGATCCAGCTCAACCCGATCGGCCTGAAGCTGCTGCAGGCGTTGATGGAGGCGAGCCCTTCGGTGGTGACGCGGCAGGATCTGGAGCAGAAAGTGTGGGGCGAGGAATTGCCGGACAGCGATTCGCTGCGCGTGCATATCCATGGCCTGCGCGCGGCCATCGACAAGCCGTTCGAGAAGCCGTTGATCCACACGCGGCACGGCATTGGCTATCGGATGGTCGAGCCGGATGCAGTCCAGGCGTAAGCTTCGCTTTCGATTGATCGTCTCCTTCGTGCTGTTCGGCTTCGGCCTCAGCGCGCTGTTTGCCGTGGCGTCGCTGTATGTGCGCGCCAAGGTGGAAAATCAGCTGATCAATGCCAGCCTGCAGAATGATGTCGATCAGGCGGTGGATCAGATCATCGCCCATCCCGAGCGGCCGGCGCATTCACAGTTGCTCGAAGCATGGTTCAAGAGTGATCGCACGCTCTACAAGATGCCGCTGGCCTGGCAGAATCTGAACAGTGGCGTGCATGACATTCACGAAGTCGACGCCAGCGGGCAGGTCAGGCACTACAAGCTGGCGGTGCAGCGCAAGGACGGCATCATCGGCTTCACCCGCTACGACATCAGTCGCGAGGACCTGGGAAAGCGCCAGCTGGTGGCGTCACTGATCAGCGCGGTGGTGTTGTTCAGCCTGCTTTCGCTGGCGATCGGATTATGGTTGTCGCGCAAGGTGCTGAAGCCGGTCACGGAGCTGGCGCGGCGCTTGCGCGATTTCCGCAAGGTCGGCAAGGCTGAGCCGCTGGCGCCGCATTTTGCCGATGACGAGGTCGGCGAGCTGGCGCTGGCGCTGGACGAATACTCCGCGCGCCTTACGGCCATGGTCGAGCGCGACCGCGAGTTCAACTCCGATGTCAGTCACGAATTGCGCACGCCGCTGGCGGTGATCGCCAGCACCACTGAACTGCTGCAGGGATCGCCCGATCTCACCGACAAGCTGAGCGAGCGGCTGAAGCGTATCGAGCGTGCGTCACGCCAGGCAACCGAGCTGATCGAGGCTTTGTTGCTGCTGTCGCGTGCGGAGCGCCGTGGCCCTACCCGTGGCGAAACCACCGAGGTCGGCAAAGTCGCCGCCGACGTGATCGAAAGCCAGCGCCCACAGATGCGTGGCAAGCCGTTGACCATCGAGCTGGCAGTCAATCAGACGGTAAACGTCAATGCCCCCGCCTCGGTTCTGGCGGTAGCGTTGACCAACCTGATCGGCAACGCGATCAAGTACACGCTCGAAGGCGCGGTCAGGGTCGAGGTCGGGCACGGTCGCATCGAAGTGATCGACACTGGGCCGGGCATCAAGCCGGAGGATGCCGAGCGGCTGTTTCAGCGCGGTGTCCGTGGTGAAGGTGTCGGCGGCAGCGGAGCGGGCCTGGGCCTGGCGATCGTGCGCCGCCTGTGTGAGCTGTACGGCTGGGATGTCTCGATGCGCCCGCGCGCCGATGCCAATGGTGCGATTGCCAGTATCGTCTTTGGCTGATCTGGATATCGAACACCATGAAAAACGCCCCGCATGGCGGGGCGTTTTTCATGGTGTTGACGGTTGACTCAGACCGGCTCCAGCCAGCCCCAGCGATCGTTGGTGCGGCCGTCGAACAAGCCGAAATACAATTCCTGCAGACGCCGGGTGACGCGACCCGCCTTGCCGGCGCCGATCTGTTTGCCATCGACCGAGCGGATCGGTGTGACCTCGGCGGCCGTGCCACACATCAGGATCTCGTCAGCGAGATACAGGTACTCGCGCGGCAGATCGCGTTCCACCACTTCGATGCCATCCTCTCGCGCCAGCGTCTTCAGCGTATCGCGGGTAATGCCGGCAAGGATCGAAGCACTGGCGGGCGTAGTGTGCAGCACGCCGTCGAATACCAGGAACAGGTTTTCGCCGGCGCCCTCACTGAGCAGGCCGGTGGACGCCAACGCGATGCCCTCGCCGAAACCGAGCCGGCGCGCCTCGCGCGCGATCAGCTGACCCGAGAGGTAATTGCCGCCGGCCTTGGCGCCGGCCGGGATGGTATTCGGCGCAAACCGCTGCCAGCTCGATACGCAGGCGTCGATGCCGTTCTCCAGTGCCTCCGGCCCGAGGTAGGGGCCCATTGGCCAGGCTGCCACGGCGACATCGATGGGTGTCTCGGCAGACAGCCCGAAGCCGCCGAGCCCGCGATAGGCAACCGGGCGCAGATAGGCCGCGCCCAGGCCGTTTTTCTTGATCACCGCGCGGCTGGCTGCGGCCAGTTCATCGGCGGAATACGGCAACACCATGTCGTAGATTCGGGCCGACTGGTACAGCCGGTTGAGATGGTCGGTGAGGCGGAAGATCGCCGCGCCGTCCGGTGTGGCGTAGCTGCGAATCCCCTCGAACACCGACGACCCGTAGTGCAGCGCGTGCGACATCACATGTGTGGTCGCATCCTGCCACGGCTTGATGCTGCCGTTCTGCCAGATCCAATCCGGGTATTGCTGCGCCATGACCGTTCTCCAATGGGGACCGCCCATGATAACTGCTGCGAGTCGGTCAGGTGTCAATCCGGGTTGCGCAGCCAGAGGCAGCCGGCCTGATGCACGATGTCCAGGCGCAGTTCGCCGGGACCTTCGTTGCCGCCGTTGCCAACCGTATGCAACACCAGCTGGCTTCCCGCCGTCAGCGTGGCGGGGGCGTTTGGGCCGGCACTGCTGCTGGTGTTGGCGGGTGGCGGCAGGTCGTCATGGAGCGCGCCGGACGTCGCGGCCAGGTTGATGTCCAGCAGAGGCTGCCGCATCAGGCTGGCCAGCGAGCGAATATCGGCGACGGCCGCACCACCGCTGTAGCCGTTCCACAGCATCAGGCCGGCCATCCGGTTTGCATCGTGATGGGCGAATGCCTCCACCACGCTTTGTCGCAGTTGCGCCACCGTTGCCGCACACATGATCGGCGGCGGCTGGCCGGGCTGGCTGGCCGTGGTTGTGGGTGCAGGGTTGACCCGCGTCGCCTGCAGCGCCGCGCAGGGCTGGTCGGTGAACACCGGGTTGCCGTTGGCGCCGATGCAGCGGTGGATCACCGTCTGCGCCATGGAAGGCGCACTCCAGGCAATCAGCAACAGACAAGACCCGGCGAATGACCTCGACATGCCGACAGAATAGCTGTCCAGAGCGTCAGGAAAGTCGCTCCAGCACAGACTGGGTCGCCTTGGCGCGATTGAGCGTGTAAAAGTGCAGGCCCGGTGCGCCGCCTTCCAGCAACCGTCGGCACAGTTGCGCCACCACCTCGGCGCCCAGTTCGCGTGTCGCGGCGGCATCGTCGCCATGTGCCTGCATGCGTTTGGCGATCCAGCGCGGAATCTCGGCGCCGCACATGTCGGAGAATCGCTTCAGCTGGCTGTAGTTGCCGATCGGCATGATGCCCGGCACGATCGGTGCGCTGA